>CAZSZT010000057.1:648-8002 GCA_964611175.1 uncultured Bacteriovoracaceae bacterium | reverse complement strand
CTCAGGATGGCCGTTTTATCACGGGCTATGAAGAAATCGACAATATTCCAAAAGCCTTTATCTGGGACCGAACCAAAGATTCGGGATTTAAATACCTATCGAATAAGCTGCCGGATCATTTAATTCCACGCGATGATTCCAGAGCCGTTTATGGCACTCAAGCTTATAAAATCTCGGCCGATGGCCAAGTGATTGTGGGTTGCTTCTTTCTTGTTCCCTTTGGGCTACCTTTGGTTCCGGGTTGTGTGGATGCTTCAGTATGGACACACAAAAATGTTTTCAGCTTAAAAGAACTTCTTGGACACCATGATGTTGCAATGCCTTTAAATCAAAAGCTTTTTCAGACGGTCGATATCTCAAACGACGGGACTGTTCTTGCCGGCAACGGTCGTCCCGAAGGCTCTTTTCAACAAGGTTTTCGGGTCGATATTAATCGAGCCTGGCTTGATTAATTAAGGTCCAACTTTCGATCTTACAATCGAGTCAATGAGTTTGAAGTTCAGCAGTTCGACGATCTCTTGATCGTCGAACTCGATCTTAAAGTTTTCTTCGAGCGAAACAACAAGATTCATATGCTTAATCGAATCCCAGTTTTCAATGCTGTCCATTGAGGAGGATTCGTCTATATCGGATTTATCGATTCCAAAGGTAATCGCCATGGTCTCTCGAATTTTTTCTTGGATGGTATCCATCTTACCCCTCGCTCACCTTAATATGAGGGTACGCTTTTGTTTGATAAGAATCGAGACTTAAGGAATAGGTTTTTCCTTGTGGCCCTTCGTCTTGTTTCTTCATTCCGACTTTGTCCCAAAAGTCCGCGCAAACGACATTCTTTGGAGTGGGCACATAGGAAGCACGAATGCCTTTAACGGAGCTTTGTCTTTGTAGATTTTGAATACACCAATCGAAGAAAGCATATTCAATATTTCTCTCGAACACTCGACAGCTCATTAAATTCGTATCGATTTCAAACACGTCCTTATCGATTCTTTTGAAGATCATGACATTGGTTAATCCCATATCTCCAAATTTATCTTTAACGTTCATTACATAAATGAAATGCTTTCCATCCTTTTGAAGGGCGGCAATATCAGCCTCTGAATAGCGATGCGTCGTTAAATTAAATTGATTCGTTTTCTGAGTGAGCTGAGCCACTCTTGCCAAATCGGAAGCTTTCATCCGACGAACAAAAACTTCTGTACCTAAAGATTTTAGATAATCTTCTAAATGAACAAACCCTTCTTTCGATTTTTGCTGAGCCGCTCGAATTTTGTATTGCTCAACCTTTTCCTTATCCTCTTTGGTTTGAGAGGCTGTAAAGAATAACTGATCATCCAAGAAAATTTCCGGAAGCTCATAAAGTTTTTTAGGAACCTGAATGACGGTGACTTCTGGCAAAGATTTTCGAACGAGCTCGCACTCAAAATCGCTATCATCCACAAAAACGAGGCTCTCTAAGCCAATATTCAGTTGACGTGCCATAGACCGAATTTTATCAGCCTTATTGTTCCAACTAATTTCTTTCAAAACAAAATGCTCGGGTTTTAAAAGCGAATGGGGATGTTTATTGAAAACCTCTAAAACATCTGCCTCGTTATTCTTACTACAAACTCCGAGCAAAATTCCACGCTCAAAAAGGGAAAGTATTTTCTTTTGAAAATGATAATAAATATTTCCAGGATAATCCGACGGGTGAAGCTTGATTCCTTCCATTCCATCTTCACCAATAATGCCTCCCCATAGTGTATTATCGCAGTCGAGAATCAGACATTTTTTGGATTTTCCTAAAAGAGCTTGTCCGATTTTGGAGATCTCCAAAGCATAGAGATTTAAAAAGGGTGAACGAAAAGGAGCTTTTAACATATAAGCATCTCGAGAATTTAGCGATTCGTCTTTGCCCAAAATTCGAAGATAAGCGTTCCAATCCGAAAAGAAAAATTTAGAAGAATGTTCGGAGACATAACGACGAATAAAATGATTTACCGTCTCAATCTTAAAGCACAGGTCATCCGAAAGACTTCCCCGAGTATTTTGGTAAAAAGGAAGAAGAAAGGAGTTTACAAGAATAGAGGATGGAATCTTTTGATCCGCTAGATCGAAGAGGCTCTTTAATTTTTCAATAAGATCTTCCGCTTGCCAGGGTTGGCTTTCATAATCGGGGTAAAATTGTTCCAAAACCAAAGATACCGCTACAAGCTGGGGTTTTACCCGATAGAGGTCTGAATTGGAATTCATCACTTCTTGATGAAGAACATTATACAGACCAAAATGAAGGTTTGGCTGAATCTGACTTTTTAGAAGTTGGTATTCCAAAAAAGGCCGAATGCCTTCGATGGTAAAATTATTGAGGAAATAAACGCTTAGGGAATTCGGAAGAACGGGAGCACAAACCGAAAGCTCTTTCACTGCCAAGGTGACAGAAGATAAATTATGTTCATCTACACTTCGTAAGTCCGTGTTCATAGCATCGCCTTCCCACCATTCACACGAAGGGTTTCTCCAGTAATATGAGAGGCCTTGGGGCTTAAAAGAAATTCAACAGCGTCTGCGATATCTTCAGGTGTTGCTAATTTTCGAAGAGGTGTTTGGGCTTCTGTAAGAAGTTTTGTCTTCTCAGGAACATGAGCAATCAAAGAGGTATCGACCATTCCAGGCGACACCGTATTAATTCGAATGCCTTTCGGTCCAAGACTTTCTGCCAAACTTCGCGTGAGCGAATGAACACTTGATTTCGCCAGATTATACGCAAGCCATGTGGCGGGCGGATGAGCATCGGCGACCTGGCTTCCGATATTCACAATCGCCCCGGATTGATTTTCTTCAAAAAACGGAAGGGCCGCTTTGATACAGTGAAAACTTCCCTTCAGCTGAACATCCATTTGGCTTTGAATATCTTCCCAGCGGGTTTCTTGGATTTTTTTCTCAACAATTCTCGGGGATGCATTATTCACCAGAGCCGAAATGGTTCCCCATTTTTTAGTTGTTGCTTCGAACATTTTTTGAACTTCATCCATTTTAGAGATATCGGCTTTCGCTAAGATCGCAGTTCCTCCAGATTTTTGAATTTCTTCTAAAGTTCGCTCGGCTCCCTCGTGATCAGAATGATAGTTAATGACGACCTTATATCCATTCATGGCAAGGCGTTTGGCAATCGCCGCTCCAATTCCGCGACTGGCTCCTGTCACAATGGCAATTTGATCTGAAACATTTCTAATTTTTGCTTCCTTTTCCTTTTGCAGGACATCGTCCTTCGTCGGGCTCTCAATATTTGATGAAGATAAAACTTTTACTTGGCAATCGCCTCGAAGAACTTTTTGTCCGTGCTGATTGGCAATCTGAACAGAAAGATGAAGAAGATTTTGGCGAAGATGAATATGGGTAACTTCAGCAGAAATTTCTAATTCGTCATTCAATCGAACTGGGAGAAGAAAGTCTAAGTGCTGCGAAACCCAAAGGGCTCCTTCTCCAGGAATATATTTTCCGATCATGGTTGAAATAAACGAAGCGCTTAACATTCCGTGGGTGACAATGCCTTTGAAGGGCGTTTTTTCGGCAAACTTGGGATCAACGTGAAGAGGATTATCGTCGCCTGTTAAGTCCACGAATTTTCGAACATCATCTTCTGTAATTCGATGCTTAAAACTCGCACGCTCGCCAATTTTAAAATCTTGAATGCTCTTCAAATGCCACTCCCCTGGCCTTTAGGGTGCCAGACAATCCCTGTCCCCTAAACTCTATTTTACCCCCAAGCGTGAAACGAAAACTAAAATCATCAAAACTAGACGCTCAGCGTTTAAACTTTTTTAATTTCGGTCTGTAAAATTTGCGGGATTTTTTGTTGTGATGTGCCTAACGCAACGCTCAATAATTTTGCGGATCAGGCTAGCCTGAGATTGACTCGCCGCAGTATTCAATCCTCTCGTCGCTCGTGTTTCTAGCTGAAATCCAAACGGTTGTTCAGCAGAAATCAGTTTTTTAACACTCGCTTGATCCAATTGGTACGGATCATTTAAACCCGGCTGAACGATGACGTGATTCGTTTCTGTCGATACACTCTCGATCTGAATGTTTTTGGATTCAAACCCCTCATCCTCCAAACGTCGGCGATAAGCATATAAAAGCGAAGAGGGAAAATCTGGCCCGACCAGGATTTTAACTCCACTCAATGCATTCGTAATACTTTGGCCTTTCCCTTTCTTCATGCCTCGAATCCTATGCAGCAAAAGAGTGAATGCCATATTGAAATGAACCTCCTGATTTAAAAGTAATGCAACTGGTTTCATGCTTACTGCTGGATCATTGATTAAAATAAGAACATCCTTCTTGGACAGATCGACATGAAGGGGACTTACTAACTTCATTTTCGAATCCGCGGGAAAAGCAATTTCACCGGGTTTAATGGAATAAATATATTGATTGATCATCTTCCAAATGGAAGTGTTCCATCTCGGCAAATTTTCTATTGGTTTAATTTCGAGTTCTCGAAGCTTCATTGAAGAGGTCGTTTCGGCTTTGCCGTCTTGTTGGAGCTGAAGCCTTATATTTACGGCATACGGAGCGGTTGCTTCAGAACTTTCCAGGTTTAAGAGGATTTGCTCTCGATCTTCTTCCGCTAATGGCCTTAATAGCCTGTAGGCGTTTCGTCCTTCAAACTTCTTCGGTATGCCTTTCTGGTCAGGGACAGGCTGTTCCTGCATTCGCAAAACCATCTTAAGAAAAAGTGGATATTGGGCTCTGCAAATCATTGCCAATAGGTTGGCTCTCAATTCCTCGTCAAAGTCGGCAATAAAAATTCTTCCGAGCGTAAAATCGTCCAGTTTCAGTAACATCGCGGAGATCACTATAAAATGTTCTCGCATCCAATCTTTCGATTCAAATAGTTGTATCCATTCTCTAACATCCAATAGAGAGAAATCATCGATACTTAAAAATCCATCTCGATTAATATCGAGCTCCTCTAATCCGTTAGGGACTTTCACTCGCTCCATTTTCCAAGCCGTTGGGCTAGGAGACTTCGGATGAAAACGAACGACCTCCGGTAATGAAATTTTTTCTATGACAAAATTTTTCTCGGAAACGTCGCGAAGGTTTGCATCCTTCTCTAACTTTTTGGATACTGGATCATAGCTAAATGAATGTTGATTCAATCCACCCGGCACTCGAACAAGATTGATATTGCCAATACCTTCATTTCGAAATCGTTCGAGTAACTGAAACAATAAAGGATCCACATGAGAGTAGTCTCCCCCGAGTAGCGTCACCACGGGATTTGATGTAACGCCGCCTTTCAGATGATATCGTCGCAACAAAAGGGCCTTGTCGATCGTGCCAGGAATATCCGAATGAGAATGAACAATGATAATTTCTGAATACTTTCTCTGCTTATCATAGATGATGATGGCAACAGAATCTGGCCGATCTGCTTCAATGACGACGGGCTCTTTCAAGAAAAAGGGAATAAATAAGAATTCTCCGTCCTTCACCACGATTACGGGCTTACTGACGAAATGACTTTCTTCAATCGGCTGCGTTCTAGCAAAAGGCATGGATCGTTTGCGAAGCGGGATTCCACTCAGTCGAATCGTATTCATACGGCCCCGATTCTTAAGAAAATGCTCGTGCCTCATTTCCAAGTTTTTTGCGTAATCCGAATCCCGTTTTTTAACCTCCGCAAGCACCTCTCGCACCATCTGATCATCGATGGACTCTTGAGTTACTTTGAGACCCTCTTGATTGGAGGATTGCTCCGTAATGATCACCAGGTGCCGAAGAACCTGACTTGCAGCATACCCTTCAATTCCGATTTCTTTTCCTTCGTAGGGGCTCTCCCTCATAAAAAATAAAAGACGAATAAATCGTTCGGTATCTTTTCGGGCCAACCGAAGAATGATTTTCTTATACTGATCATCATCTTCGGGCAGGGATGGCTGCTCTTGTATAACCTGAGCAAGCTTTGAATCCGAAAGTTCTAAAAGCGTCCGTTCATACTTCGATTTTTTTTCGGGATGCTTTCGAACCAGCGCGTAGTACCACCCCTTAAGAAGCCATGCAGGGATTTGCTCCAAATCCAGCGATTCATACTCTGATTTGCTGGGATCTAGTAAGTGCTCACGAATTTGATCCCAAAGTCCTTCCGACACAGGTGGCCAATTTGCGAAAAGAGGTGCAGATATCGGCGAAGCCAGCAGAAGGCTAAGAACAAAAAAGTTCTTCCTGAGACCCATAACTCCCTATAAAGCAAATTCCATGCCCAGTTTCTAGGACTAAACAGCTGATATTAAAGCGGAATTCGGCCTGGCTAAAGTCGGGCTACAATCACAGGATTCGACTCTGGGAAATCCAAGTCGCAGAGAGCGTTCCTATCTTGCCCGGGCAAGATTAGGAAGCGACCTTCAGAATCAAAAGAAAGGAAAAAATAGAATAGAGAAAGAAACCCAAACCCCAAAAATTTGGGTTTCTTTCTCTTTAAAAAATTTCCTTCTTTTGATTCTGACAACGGAACTCTTCCTGGTCGGTATATGGACGGGCCGGGGAAAGTCGAACTAGTCCCGGGGAGAAACTTTGTGAGGATTCACTCAATGTTCTTCCAGAATTTTCTTAATACCAGATTGAAGCCGATCCATTTCGACCTCAATCACTTTCCATACTCTTTCAATATCAATTTCAAAATAGTCATGAACAAGGATATGTCGCATTCCGACAATTTCCTTCCATGGAATTTCATGATGTTCCGATTTGATTTCTGCAGATAACTTAAATGCCGCTTCACCAATGATTTGAAGATGTCGCACCATCCAGTTTTGAATCAATTCATCCTTTCGAAAGGATTCCTTTCCTTGAACAGAATACTTTCGAATATGTTCAATGGCCTCCAGAATATGCTCCAGCCGTTCGCGATCCGAACTCATAGAGATTTTGCTTCTTTAAGGATTTGGTGCCGAATTTTTTTTCGAATGCCTTCAATAGTCAAGACGTCAACTCGTCGACCAAGGGCTTCTGTAAGATCAATAAGAAGACCGCCTAAATCCATCAGACTTCGATCTGGATCGAGATCGACCAATAAATCGATGTCACTGTCCTCTTTGTCTGTCCCTCTTGCAATGGATCCGAAGACACGCAGATTTCTTGCTCCTCGCCTTTCCGCGATTGCAATGACTTCTTGACGTTTTTGTTTCAATAATTCAGAAGGACGCATTTCTTAAGTTTATTCCCGGGAAGAAGGATTTTCAACTCCTATAGTAGCACCAAACGGAGCCCAAAGAACGCCTCATAATCACCGCAGATTCAATTCTGGGATTTCAAGTCGCAGAGAGCGTTCCTATCTTGCCCGGGCAAGATTAGGAAGCGACCTTCA
>CAZSZT010000057.1:0-548 GCA_964611175.1 uncultured Bacteriovoracaceae bacterium | reverse complement strand
CCCCAAAAATTTGGGTTTCTTTCTCTTTAAAAAATTTCCTTCTTTTGATTCTGACGACGGAACTCTTCCCGGGGAGAGTTGAATTTTTATTCCCGGAATAAAATGTCTTTAGCTCACATACGGCGTAACCGCATAAACAAAGCCGGCACCGACGGAGGCAAGGATGACTTTGGAACCGGGCTTGAGGCGGCCAGCATGGTGGGCGTCGTAGAGAACGGTTCCAAGAGAAGCATCGGCCGTGTTTCCGATATCTTGAACATTCGTCACCGTTTTGCTCATCGGAAGTCGGAGTCGAGACATGATATATTCAATCAAACGAAGATTGGCTTGATGCATGAGAACTAAATCCACTTCTTCTCTTTGCCACCCTACTTGTTCCAGAGATTTTTTTACGAGTTGAGGCATCTCGACGATGACTTCTTTCCAAACACCGAGGCCCGCATGTTCATAAAAAAACGAGTGTCGATCCTCTTTCCAAAGTTTTTCGGTAAACGGAAAACTCGACCCTCCCGCACGAAGACGAACAGTTTCAAAACTCTTGGCATTGG
>CAZSZT010000056.1:0-8064 GCA_964611175.1 uncultured Bacteriovoracaceae bacterium | reverse complement strand
CTCCGAGCGTAATGTTGAAAGAACTTCCAGGTTGAAACGGAGACAAAACAACATCGGGATCGAGCAGAACACTCAAACTTATTCCTCTGCCGCGGTATCGAACAAGACACTCCACAGCGACGACCAAAAGAATAACGAGCGCGGCGAGCCAACAACCCGATAAGACCTTACCCTGAAACTCTTCTCTGGCTTTCTGCTGGATGGCTTGAAATCTCTTTTTCTCGACTGTTGCAATCCATGACGAAAGCGTTTTATTGGAATCCGTATTGGCAAGCCATTCCGAAACTTGTTTAGGCGCGGCGGGATCCGTGGTCATGACTTTGGCGCGCTCGTAAACGGATTCATAAATATCTTCGACGATCTCCGAAATTTCATTCGAAGCACTCGTTAAAAGCGAAAGCATTTGCTTTGGAATAAATGCGACAAAGGTTCTTTCATGTCCGGATATCAGGCGATTGACATTTTCATCTCCCACTCGAAACTTGCGGCCCAAAAAAAATTCATCCTTAATGGAAATTCCCACCGGCTTTTCATTGGCGTTAAGAAAAAGAACCCGCCCCGAAATGACATAACCGAAACTTTCCGAAAACTCCCCCTCGTTTTTAAGAACGAGAATCTCCTCTCCCACGTCAAAGGCGCAAACCTTTAAGTGTTTAAGAATTTTCTCAAACGCTAAATCCGGAAGAGGCTTAAAAAGTTTGGCCGATCGAATTTTTTGGATATCTGCGTTCAACGTTTATTTCGATTTAATTCTCATATTTCGGATTTGCTTGGATTGATCCGTTAAGGCGTTCTCGCCCCAGCGACTGACGATAAAATCAAAGATCTCCCGCGGACGCTTTCCAGTCTCTGCAAAACTTTCAATTTCTGATTTCACCTTCATCGCATCGGGAGAAGAGCATTCCGAAAGGGTTTGCATACCTTCACAACCCTTTGGAAAGGCACGAAGAGCGGCAAAAAGCATATTCGTTTCCATATTGACTCCCTTAGGGGGCACGGAAGAATTCGGTTGGGTTTGCGAATCATAAGAAGAATGTTGGTGCGGACTCAGAACAGGCCTTTGATAACTACCGGATCTTGTCCCATTTTGGATCACAAGAACGAGTAAAAAACCCGCTATGACTGCCAAGAGCGTATTCGTTAAAAGTGATGGATTCATATGAAAATGATCGTGATTTAAGAAATGAACGTCAATGTCGTAATGCGCGAAGAGAATTCAAGAGTACGGTGATACTGCTTAAAGCCATAGCGGCAGCCGCAAGACTTGGACTCAAAAGAAACCCGAACTGAGGATAAAGCACACCCGCAGCGATCGGAAGAGCAATTATATTATATCCAAAGCTCAGCAAAAGATTCTGTTGAATAAGAGAGCGAGTCGATTTCAGAATTCGAAAAACCTCGGAAACCTGCGCAAGGCCCCCCGCCGGCAGAATGACCGCCGCCGTGGCTTGTGAAATCGAAGTTGCCGATCCCATCGCAATTCCAAGATGAGCTTGTGCTAAGGCAGGAGCATCGTTCACCCCATCGCCCACAAAACAAACCTTTGAATGTACCCTATCGAGGCCCTTCTTTTTGGGCTCCGACAATCTTTTCACAAGAGTGGCCTTTTCCTCTGGAAGAACTCCGGCGTGCACAAATTTAAGCTTGAGTTCTTTGGCAATTCCTTTGGCTACATTTTCAGCGTCCCCCGTTATCATTCCCACTTCATATTTTTCATTGTTCAGCTCTGAAACAACGGCTTTAGACTCCGGCCTCAAGGAATCCGCCAAAAAAAGAATTCCTAAAAACTTTCGGTCGCTTCCGACCCACAAGCATGTTTCATGAGTTCCATCGGCCTCCCACCTCAGATCTTGGGGAATTTGCGTGGAGTCATACCCATTTTCATAAAACCAAACGAGATTTCCCACACAAACTCGCTCGGCTTTGTCGCTCTTCTTGATTGTTCCAATCACGCCCTTTCCCGGAACAATTTGTACGTCGCTTGCGGGAAGCAAAAAAACTTTTTCTTCCTTAGCCTTTCGGCGAATCGCTTCGGCGTAAGGATGCTCACTCGTCACCTCCAGAGAGAGCGCTAACTGTAAAAGATCTTTGTGAGAAAAATTCTCTATGGCCCTGATTCTCTGAACTTCGGGATGCCCTAGAGTCAGAGTTCCGGTTTTATCAAAGGCCACAACGCTAACATCCGACGCTTTTTCAACGGCTTCCAAAGACTTCAAAAGAATCCCGCGCTTTCCAGCTCTTACGACACCCACCAATAAAGCTGCCGGAGTCGCCAACCCCAAAGCACACGGACAGGCGATCACCAAAACCGATAGGGCCGTCATAAAGAAAAGATCCGAATCCGCACGATTGAGCTTCCAATAAACGCCCGCACCAATCGCCAAAAGCACGACTAGGGGAACAAAAAATGTCGCCATCCGGTCGACTCGCTTTTGAATTTCAGGTTTCTGCTTCAGCGTCTTTTGAACATCACGGGAAAGAACCTCATACAAAGACTCTTGAGAAAATCGAACAACTTCAAGCTCCACGGGCTGCCCGGCGTTGAGTGCCCCCTGAACAATCTCATCTCCCGCCAAATGTTCGATGGGCCTGGATTCACCCGTCATAATGCTTTCATCGAAAGTTCCCGACGCACTCAAAAGTTTCGCATCAATGCCAAGCCGCTCCCCCACCAGAACTCGAATTCTGTCTTTTGGCTTAAGCTCCGAGGGATCCACCAAAAATTCATTGGCTCCATCTAATTTCCGAACTTTCTGGGGAAGAAACGAAACAAGCTCCGACATTTTTTTATTCATTCGATCTCGAATTTGATGCTCGATCCATTGCCCCAACAAAACAAAGGCCGCGATAAATGCCGCCGACTCGAAATAAATCTCGTGCACAAGGCCCTTGTATAAATTCCAGATCGACAAAATAAAAGCCGAGACAATTCCAATCCCAATAAGAGTGTTCATATTCGCTGAGATAAAAAGCTTGGGGATCGAAAGAATGAAATGACGCCCAAATAAAATCACAATGAGTGCCGACGAAATTCCAGAAATAATACCCTGCCCCATCATCCCGGAGGCCATCGAAATGCCTGCTAATACAAAAGACGAAATCACAGGGATTAAAGACTTCCATAATGAAGCCGAGTGCTTAAAAGTTTGATGATGGTGATTATTTGGAGTTGGATCTTCCGAAGGGATATGACAACAAGCCTCTGCCATCGCCACCTATCATAGGCGGGAAGCCGCTAAAATCACAAGGTTCAATCATTTCTTAAAGTTATTCTTAATGAGTTTTTGCCAGAAACTTGTTCGTTCCGTCTGCTCTTTTTGCTGTTTTTTAGCGGCTTTGGCCTCGGCGATCTGTTTAGCTTCCTCCAACTGCTCCTTAGCATTGAGGATAAGTTTTCGGGTTTCATCCATTTTATGCGTTTGCCTTCGCAAGGTATCCTTCAGTTGATCGAGGGTTAGAACTCCTTGACTCACAAGGATTTGGCCGAGTTTGATCAGCGGCTGCTTATTGGCCTTCATCATTTCTTGGATATAAAGAGCTCGCGCGAGTTGATTGACCGTTACGAGTTTCAGCTCCAAAAGGATTTGCCCGAGCTTCTTGTCCCTACCAAAATCCTTTTTATTGTCGGGCAAATTTGAAGATTTCTGCTGACCCAATTCCTTAGACAATGCCCCCTCCGTTTTTCTCTATTATTTTACACCAAAATTTGGAGCGGGGGATGACGCAGGGCCAAGAAACGCGAAGGAGGGGACTGAATGCGTCAGCATTCAGCTGGTTACGTGAGTCAATAAGGTCGTTGTCCTTCCCGTCCAGGTAAAGGTCGAATGACTGATCCTAACAACTACAAATGTCCTAAACCCCCCTATGGCTGGAAATTAAGAGACGGAAAAACTTATTCTCAACAAATCTGAACTTGAAATTTGTCGGTATGTTGTGAATCGTGTACGCCAAGGAAAAAATGTGGCCGAAGTTCAGCGCGAACTCACACAAAAAAATTTCAAGAATCGCCTTGGAAGTTCCAACTGGGACCACAAGAGGGTCATGACAATTTACAAAACCTGGAAAGATAAACTGTAAACGGAAGGAAACAAATGAACGCCAACACTCTTACCAATGTCTTTTATGCTCTTGTGCTCACACTTGGAACGCCGGTCGCGCTATACAAAGCTTATAAGTTCGTGCGACATGAGGTCATTATGCAGACTCAAAAAGGCCTACCGTCACTCGAGAAGTTTTCCAGACGACTAACAGATAAATGACGTAAACGTTGAAAATCATGGCGTTTTCTGGCATTCTTGCGTGTACACGCAAGAAGTGTTAATGTGGGAGTAGATACATGGAGCTTGATGAGGACGGTTATGCTCATATTGCAATCGATCTGGAATTCAATGGTCGGCACTTCAGTGAAGTGGTTGTCGATCTTGCTCATATCTTGGAGCGACATAGTGACCACGTTAATGAGCGGATCGTTATGGAAGTTCTCGTTCAAATGCGAGGGCTTGAAATCCACCCTCCTATCATCACAAAAGACGGCGCTGAATTTTATGCCGTTCATATCCAAGCTCATGAGTTTCAGGGCCAGGGCAATTGCTGGTATCTCGTTCGATTTAAAATCGACGATGAAGTTTTTGTTCGGACCATCCATCGAGACCGCAATTTTCAACCCAAGAGGATAAAAGATCATGAAGACGAAGAATAAAAAACGGATGTCTGGAGACGAAATGGATCGACTCTTCGATCAAATCGATGAAGAAAATACTGCTTTCGTTCTACCGCAAGATGCTTCCCTTAAAGAAAAAACAAAATATGAGCTTTGTCGTGCTCTTGTAATTTTTTTAAGAGAGTCCGGCATGAAACAAAAAGATTTGGCCACCCTCGTTGGCACAAATGAGTCCATGATTAGTCGAGCCGCGAATTATAAAATATGGCTTCTCGATACTGATAATCTTCTTGATTGGGTCGACAAAGTTTTTCCCAATTATTCTTGGAAAGATCGTCGGAAGGCGGCAAGTTGATTCAGTTTCTTAATCAACAAAAATGACCGACGATAAAGAATTTCAAAATTGGATTCATTATTGGAATGAAATCCTTCCGAAACTCGACAGCGACATCTTCAATCGAAGAGTTAATTTTTTTGAATACGAAAAACTGGCCGGAACAGAATTTTCTCCTGTGATGACCAGCCCCGATCCAGCGACCATCGATGCTTTTGTAAAGGCGCATCCTTATTGGGCAACCAAGGACGGTAAATTAAAAGAAACTACTCATTGGACAGGTGAGCACGGGATGACCATGAAAGAGATGGCAATCAAGCTCGGAATGGCAGGTGATTACCATCAAGTTTACAAGGTTGCGTCTAAATTCATGCATGCATCACCCATCATACGAAATCTATATCATGGGAGACGAGGGACTTGTGCAATCCCCGAGGAAAAGCATCCAACCTTTTTCAACTTAATGACGGCTCACTATTGCATGGAAGGTCTCATGGAATTCTGCGAATTCTTCGGTGTCGAGTTTAAAGAGAGTTAGATTATCGAATTATTCAAACCAAATTTTTAGAAGTTCAGAAACGGTTTCGACCTTCCTGAGAAATCTTCGTCGAAATAACTGTAGTTCTTACTTTAGATAGATAAACCAGCTTATAACTGCGTATAACTTAAAAAGATTGAGCTTTTGGGACCTTGCTAAACCGATTTTAAGGCGTAAACGTTCTTTAAGTCGGTTTCTTCATCCATGAGAAAGAAGCTCAGTTGAAATTCCGAAGATCGAAATTTTTATGAAACGGAACAGTTTCACCATATTAATATTAATTTTTGCTTCTTTTTTGCTTCATAACGAGCTGTGGGGTGGCCCGCCGCTTTCGACCACCTCAGATGAGCTGCAGCGTCAATTTTGTACAAAACTTCTGGGAAGGCTCAGCCCAACAAAATATTCGTCTGAGAAACAGGGTCGCGTTCTAGAAGATGTCCGGCGTGTAGCTGTTAAAGTAAGAAACCTTTCTTCCAATGCAGATGTGGACGGTCACCTTCAAAGTACCTTAGTTGCTCTCGAAGAATTGCCTCGCGCTAAAGCCCCAACCTTTCTGGTTCTTGCCGAGCGCCATGTGGGAGCCGAGGTGATTCTCGAAATGAAAGATCAATTTATTGAATCTCTGTATTGGGTCGATCCGACAAGAGTTCAAGCGCAAGGCATTCGGGCCGTTCGATTTTTATTTTCGGGTGCAACACTTCTTTTGATCGGAGTGGCCGGCAATATAATGATACCTATTAGCCAAGTGCTCATGCAACCCACTCCAGGACTCATTACCATTAAGGTGCTCAGTTACAGCGTAATTGCCGTAGGTTTAGGAGCAGGATTCAAAGGTTGGAAGCTTCACAAGAAAATCGTGGCGCCTGAGCTTCCGCCGCTTCATGTGGCCAAATCTCAATTCATGGCGAATGTCGTAAATGACCTAACAAGAATGCCCGAAACGCTCGCGGCGACGGAAAATGTAGCTCTTTATTTAAGTGAACGCTTTAAGATTCCTTCGGATCAGGCGACAGACCTTTTTAGGTCCGCACAGTTCGGTGGTATGAAAAACGAAATCGATCGGTGGATTCATGAAAAAGACGAGGTCACTGTTATCATGGATTATCTCTATGATTACAAGGAAGGTGAGCCCGTCCTGACCACCTTGATCCGCTTGGAACAGTTATAGGCGAACCATAGGCTCGCTTCGATTTGGAGACATACGAATGAACACCATAAGAATATTCATTTTCGCTTTAATTCTCACTCCGATTTCTCAAGTCCATGCTGATTTCTTGTCGGACTTGAAGTCAGTCAAACAAAATCAACTCCGTGTCGTCTTTGACGAACCCAATAGAGCTTACTTCGAATCGAAAAGACAAGTTTATCACATTGACTGTACGCAAGCTGCGGCATGTGTTGTTGATGAGGGCGTTAAAGATTATGTACGACGTCTTCAAACGGAGTGGCGCACATTTCTTGTCGCTGATCTTGAATTCGAGCCCGGTTCGTTTCAGCAGTTAACAAGTCGACTCGAAGTGGCGGCGAGAGAACATCAGCCTCTTGATTTGCAGGACATATTGAATTCAGTACACGATCAAAAAAAAGAAATTGTTTCGAGAAGACCTGAATTGGAAGAAGTGGCCCAGCGCATGGCAATTACATTTGGCACCATGGCAGGTTTCTTCCTCATTATCGGAGCTATTGCGGACGCCACGACCGCAATGATCGTTGGGCCTCAGTGGTTTCAAATCTCGAAAGCCTGGACGAGCTCAACCAATATGACTGGCATGGTCGCCGCTCTCGGATATCTCGGCATCAAGGTGCGAGGATGGAAGCCAATTAAATTCACAACTGCACTTAAGGCAAGTACTATCCATACTTTTGGCGGGTGGTCATTACAATGTGCCGCGTTCTTAGTGGGACTCGTTCCCTGATTCCGCATTCTATTTGCGAGGCTCGGAGCGACGCACTTCACGCAGATGATGCTCGAGAGTCTGTTTCTGTTTCTCAGACATGGAGCGGAGATTCATCAAATCTCTTCCATCGTCTGCCAGTTTTTCATCGACGTCGACGAAATCGTTCAAGAGTTCCTCAACTTGAGAGCGAGGAATATGAAGATAAGACATTTTGGCTTTGCCAGCGGTCCCAGGCATTCGAAACTGTTCAGCGAGTGCTTCCCAGTCCTCGTTGTAGTCTACGATGTTGATGACTTGGATATGGACTTCCACTTCCGATCCTAGTTCTTGTCGTGCCTTGATGATCGTTTTCTTGTCGAGAGCCTCTAATCCGTCGGTGACGACGAGAAGTCGCGCTGATTTTAAATGCTTAAACTTTGTTTTTTTGAGTTCTCTGAAAGTATTAAGCGTTTTTACAATAGCTGCCGTCGAATCGGTTGCTCCACCGGCTCCATAAGGCTCATTGATCAAGTGGGAGAGGTAAGAGACGGCTTCTTGATACGTGTGAACGATTCTTGGCCTGTGAGGACTCCCGGCATAAGGAACGAACACGACGGTGTGATTGGCCTTTTCAGCCTTCACAACTCTTTGAGTT
>CAZSZT010000055.1:5052-8238 GCA_964611175.1 uncultured Bacteriovoracaceae bacterium | reverse complement strand
TGAAAAATGGAATGAGTTTTTATGAATTAGCAGAAAGAAATACAGTTGAAGGATTAATTAATTAAATTGTAAATCCTGTTTTTATAAGAGAATCAATATTCACTAAAACGTCATCACCGGAATTAAGATAGGTTTTAGTCCAATCTGAACGTTGTTGATCAGGATTTCCTACAAAATCAGATGGGATATTCGTACAAAGAACAAATTTCATCGGGCCTTTGATTTGGTCTCTTGGAAGCATAGATGTTCCTTCTTTGATATCTCTCGCCATGACCATATTACAAAAAGAACCATTATTAATTAAATCTAATCCTGGTGTGTTGGTATTGAGGCGACCCTCCAAAGCGATAACAGATTGATCATTTCGAACACACCTATTCATCATTTCTAAAAAATTGGTCGTATTAAAATCGAGCTTTGTTCCCTCGTCGATTCCTAAAAAATAAGGCGTTAAAGCTTCTCCGTAAGAATCTCTTTGGACTGTTCTATCTAGTGGGCTGGCAATGGATTGTCTTACGAGCGGTAAATATTCTCTAAAACTCACTAAGCCAGAGCCAAATGAATTTTTAAGACCCACATAAGAACCCGTATAAAGCATGATCGATTGAACATGGAGTTCTTCTTTTAGAACCTCACAAAAATAATCAAATTTATGATAGAAATTTAAAACTTTTGAATTGTTGGATTGAGAGGCTAGGTAGAAAGAATCAAATCTTAGTTTTCCATCCGCTGGGGCACCGTTTGGATAGGGAGCGTATTTTAGGTTTCCAAAAGGCATCCACAAACAAAGTTGCTTACGAAACCCATTGAGACCCATCCACTCTAAGGGAATGATAAGTTTTTGCAAAACATCGTCCCAAGTTTTTAGGTTAGGAGAAATCTGATGATTATAATCGCTATCTTCTTTGTTTTGATGGGGGTTTGGATATGTGTGTCCTATTTGTACAAAATGCCATAAATGATTATTCATAAATACCCTGCCTTGCCTCGCCACGCCTTGCCCCGCCAGACCCGGCCAGGCCACGCCCTCTAAATTCTATTTCGAAATAATATCCTTAAAAGGAGTTGAAAGAATAAGCTTCGATATAACATCCGACCTCATTCCAAATGGAACTTCCTTTAAAATCTTCCAAGCATCTGGAAGTAAAGAAAATGTCTTTCTAATCGATACGTCTTTTTTTAATTTTGGTTTTCGACCTCTTTTGCTCATACTCTTAATCAATAACATCAGATCGAACAGATTTGCAATTTTTACAAATCCATTTTGTAAATACATTGTCAGGATCCGGTGCTTCGATAAACTCATGTTTTTTACATTTCATAACAAAAATCCCACAATTTTCATCCATCAGCACAATTTCAAAATCTTCTCGATTCATAAACACCTCAAAAATCAATCATAATAAGCGCAGTAGCAAGGGCAATCCCCGCGCCATTGCCAATCCACGCTCTCGTATGGTTTCCCCCTTCATCTAAAACGTATTCTTTGAGAGCCCCCATACCCGCTGAAATAGCGGCCCCAGCGATTAAACAACCCCAATCCGACTGGAAAGCCCTATCACAAATAACCTTTGTGGTATGAGTAATAGCATAACTTGTGCCCGCATGAGCTGCAAAGTGAGTGATGATAACGCCCTCACTCTCCTTCGCTGAAACTGTCGAACAAGCGATCAAACAAAAAATAGGATACTTATTAATACTCGGACTCTTTTCATCTTCTATTCTCCAATCTGACTTACCACAGATAAAACAAGGCTCTTCCCAATCTTTCGGATCATCATCATCCGAAACCGCGTTTGCAGCGTCACACTTATTGCAAATGACCCATTTCATAAACACCTCAATAAAAATACTGCGTTCTTGCACAGTTGGTTAAAGCAAAATTCAAATCGTTTTCAAAAATAGCCAAACAATAAGACTCGTTATCAAAAGATAAAATGCAATTAAGAGCATTGTTTTGAGCCCGAATGATTTCCTGCTCAAAAAGAGCTAACTTTTCCATTCTGTTAGATCGCTTCTCAGTCTCACAAAAAAGGGGTTGGTGCGCATACCCAAGACATTGTTGATAAGCAATCTCACCCTGCTCATCTACCAATTCTTCACATTGCAATCGATATTCATCATAGTTATAAATGACCTGCTCAAAATTAGCTGAAATATTGGCTGATTGCTCAGTGGGTGGTTGTTCAACCCCTCCACAAGCCGATACAAAAAACAAAATCGCTATATATCGTTTCATGACTTTACCTCAAAAAATTAACTAAATGGCCTATAAATAGCCCAACAAAGGCCCCTATAAACCATCCAACCGTTACAAATATCATTCCTAATATAATTCTCATAATTTCAATCATACCGAAATAGATCGATTCAGTCAAGGCCCCAATCATACTGAAATAGATGGACTTTAAGCCTCCCTTTTGAGGTATAGATAACCTATGATCTATGCCTTATTCATACTTTGTTTTATCTCATTGATTCTTTTAATAGAAATCCAAAAACGCAAGCTTGAAAGACAGTGCTTTCAAATAGAGAGTGATTTTCAAAGTGATATGTTGCTTACCCACTCTAAATTATCTGATCTTAATTCTAAGATCTTAGAGTTCCGTTCGAAGTTTGATGAAATCCTAAAGGATAAAAATCACAAAGAAATTAAAAAGCTTTTAGAAGATATCCAGTCCCAAGGTAAAGGATTTTTTGAAATTCAACGCGTCAATGAAGAAGATTATTTCCACCGAATTGACCCCATGCTAATTTACAAAAAGTGAACACGCTTGTTTTAGTCGGGGGGACTGGAAGCCTCGGAACTGCCATTACGAAACAACAACAAATTCTTAAAAAACATAACATCACTCGAATTCGAGTCATTTCAAGAGACGAGCAAAAGCAAGAAATCCTTGAAAAAAACTATAAAGGGGACATTGAACTTCAATGTTTCTTGGGGGATTGCCGAGATCTTGACCGCATGGAACTCGCCCTAAAAAAAACGGATTATGTGATTCATATGGCAGCTCTTAAAATGATTGATCGATTCGAACTCGATATTCCCGAAGGTTTTCATACCAATATTCGAGGGTCTGAAAATATTATGAAAGCGAGCCTTCGAAACGATGTTAAAAGCGCTATCCTTGTCTCAACCGATAAAGCATGTTCCCCTATTAATGCCTATGGAGTTTCGAAACTCGC
>CAZSZT010000055.1:3268-4952 GCA_964611175.1 uncultured Bacteriovoracaceae bacterium | reverse complement strand
TCTCAACCGATAAAGCATGTTCCCCTATTAATGCCTATGGAGTTTCGAAACTCGCTGCAAGCCATGTTTGGCTATGGGGGAATTCATTTCAAAAAAAGACTTCATTTGGAGTTTCTCTTTACGGAAATGTTTTTGGCTCACGAGGTTCGGTCATTGAACGCTGGCATAAGTTAGCCAAAGAAAGAAAACCACTACCCGTTACGGATCAAGAAATGACTCGATTTTTTATAACCCTAAAAGATGCTTCCCAATTTGTTCTTGATTGTTTGTTTAATAATCAAATGAAAATTATGGTGCCTGAAATGAAGTCCTCTTTAATGATGGATGTTTTAAGCGTCATTCATGATTATCAATGCGGCATCGCTTCAAGATTAGATTACGATATTGTCGGCATCCGACCGGGTGAAAAACTGCATGAGGACATTTCAGATGGAAAAACAAATCAAAATTCTTTGATTGCAAAAAGATTCACAAGAGATGAAATTCTAAAAATGTACGAAGAATGGATGGAAATTTGAATGTTTTTGGTGGGGAGGGGGAGTATCGGTAAGCGCTATGCGGCGATTCTTAATTATTTAGAAATACCCTTTTTTTCTTATGATCCAATTGATTACCTTCCATTTTCGTATGAAAAACGAATCAATAAACTAGATTCGACTCATATTAAGAATCTTTCTAAAGAAGCGATTATTGCAACACCGACTGAAAATCATATTGAAACAGCCGAATATCTTTTAAATTATGGCTTTGAAAAACTACTCATTGAAAAGCCCATGTTTTTAGAAGAGGACGATTATTATTGGGCGGATGCACAAAAAGCCGATATCCGAATGGTTTGTAATTACCACCTGTTAGATGGAATTTATGGAGATACTGTTTATAACTATTATGAGCAGGGCAAAGAACAACCATGGATGAATCTCTTTCAAATCATCGGTCTTGCTCAGGGTAAGATTAAAATTAACTACGACTCGCCTGTTTGGTATTGTAAGCTCAATGGGCGAGAACTAACCCTTGAGGATGTACATAAAAGTTATATAGAAATGTTAAAGTTATGGATGAGCACACCCGAAAGACTCGTAACCCCCATGGAAGCTCTACGATGGCACCGCAAGTGCATCGAGTGGCAAAAATTGGAATCGGGATACAAAGCCGTATCAGCAGTAAAAGATTCCCCAACAAAATCTTCCACGAACTCGGGGAAGGAAAAACGGTCTTAGATTCTTGTCTTGAACAAACTCTTGAACTCAAGGATCTTCTTGAACATGATGGATACGAGGTCAACATTGGCTTACTTGTCCCAAATTCACAAACAAAGATATTTGCTGCGACCTCGAAAAAATATTCTTGTTGGCTTATTGAAGGTCCTGAAGAAAGTCCGATGCAGCGTTATCGCAATTTTCAATTTCAAGGCAAATTCGACTACCTAGTCCGACTCACTTCCGATTGCCCCGTTTATTATCCCTTGATGGCTCTTCGAATGATTCGAGAAACGATTGAAAAAAAGTATGATTATGGTGAAATATCAACTCCCCATGATTTTCCTGATGGACTCGATGCGGAATGTTTTAGTGCTTATACGCTCAGAAAAATTAATCAGCATTATCAAGAAACAAAATGCCAAGAAACAAAACAGCACGTTACGGTTTGCTTAAAAACAAAGGATATTCCGTCGCATCATTAT
>CAZSZT010000055.1:0-3258 GCA_964611175.1 uncultured Bacteriovoracaceae bacterium | reverse complement strand
AAATTACCTCATGACCCCTGTTTTAAAGAGTTCCCCAAGTTATCTATTGATTATTTAGATGACTTAGATCGAATCAAACAATGGATGCCCAAAATATGGTGGATGAAATCTGGGAAGTAATACCATCTTATCCCTCCTATTTGGCATCTAATCTAGGGAGAATTAAGCGAGATAAAACCGATAGGATTCTATCAACGCGAAAAGGTTGGCATGGTTATGCAATGGTGACCCTAAGAGTTCCAGACATTAAATGTGTATTAGTTAATAAATTAATTATGGAGACGTTTGTTAAGCCGAGACCTAAACATTACTTTGGCGAGACTCAAAAATCCTATGCAATTTATCATATCAACGGAAATCGAATGGATGCACGACTTTCAAATTTACAATATATGACAAGAGGTGAAATCATCTCTCTCTATTGGAGAAGTCAACCGCACGCAGAAAAATCATTACGAGAGGGGAGCTATGATCCAAGAAGAATGGGCAAAAAAAGAGTATATCGCTCAAGGATGCCTAACAAATTCCAAGCATAGAAATTGTTTTACTGAAAATTTTCCCAAAAAACTCCAGTCGGGTATTGGCTGTTATGTTCAGGATCCGGCTAATAAAACCTACATTGATTTTATTTGTGGATTAGGAGCTATGTCGATTGGGTATAAAAATGCCCATATTGATTCTGCTGTTTTCGATCAGATTTCCCAAGGAGTGACGTTTTCACTTCCTCATCCTATTGAAAATCAATCGGCTGAATTTTTATTATCTGAATTTCTTACTCCCTATGACAAAGTCAAATATTTAAAAACAGGTGCCGAAGCGACAAGTGCCGCGATTCGAATTGCAAGAGTTCAAACAGGGCGTCAATGGATTTATACAACGGGTTATCATGGTTGGCATGATTCTTGGATTAGTTCGAAATTAAACCCTCAAGGGGTTCCCGAAAAATCCAATCTTTACATGAGAGAATTTGAGACTCTCGAAGAATTAATGCTCAATCTTTCGGATAAGCCTGCTGCTGTTATTATTGAACCCATTATGCTTGAACATTCGGAGCAAAATACGCAAAAGCTTTTTAAGCTCAAAAAAAAATGTGAAGATAATGGAATTATTCTGATTTTTGATGAAATTGTTTGCGGATCTCGTATACCAGAAACTTTTATTTCAAAAGTGGTGGTTCCCGATCTTGTTTGTATTGGAAAAGGAATTGCGAATGGGTATCCTTTATCAGCGGTGATCGGGAGGAATGAATTGATGGAACAAAATTATTTTGTCTCATCTACATTCGCTGGCGAAACACTTTCTTTGCGTGCTCATTATGAGACCATGAAATATTTTAAAAATAATCCATTTAAATACGTTTATGAGGAAGCCAATAAAATAATGGACCTTATGAAATTAACATTTAAGCGTTACGTCGATATTGAGGGATATGGAACAAGAGGGTTTATCAAGGGGTCACCTGAAAAATTTGGCTTATTGCAACAGGAAATGTCTGATGCTGGTATGTTGATTCATCGCAGTATTTTTATGAATTATTCTCACGGCTCTATTTCAAAAAACATTCAGTCTTTAATCCAAGATGTTATAATCAAAATGAACGGAGCGGAGCTTAAAGGCCGACCACCGACAGAACCTTTTAAAAGAGTGTGAGTGATGGCAGAGGTCATTGTTGCGTTTTTGTTAAGTGTGATTGCGGCGTTACTCGGTTTTTTTTTAAAGCG
Organism: uncultured Bacteriovoracaceae bacterium; assembly: GCA_964611175.1. Classification (GTDB taxonomy): domain Bacteria; phylum Bdellovibrionota; class UBA2394; order UBA2394; family UBA2394; genus CAZSZT01. The sequence continues at coordinate 1,537 of CAZSZT010000055.1, read as the reverse complement.
AATGGATACCATTTTAGAAAAACATAATGAAAATATTATTCATTCTCATGACCGACATGATGTCACCGATAGGATTGTCAGCACGTTAATTAAAAAGCCCTATGATTCCTCGCATATTGTTCGGCAAGGATCACCGTTTCCAGAGATTCATGATTGATTGGACCCAAATAAAGTACTTCACCCCAAAAGAACGATGGGGAAATCCATCCATGATGAACGAAAAGTTCGTTAAGAAATTGGATGCCTTCAGGGCATTCGTAAATCACCCCATTTTCATCACAGAGGGCTATGCGATTAATGGTCATTCTCCTAATTCTTATCATTATAAGGGGATGGCAGCGGACTGTAAGTTTATTAATAAAGATTTAAAGTTTCATGTTTGGGCCGCTCTTCACTCTCCTTTTGGAGGTGTTGGAATTTATACTTGGGGTCCCTTTTTGCATTTAGATGATAGGCCCCATCTGCCTGGGAAGAGAACAATTTGGATTTCACATAGACCTCAAATCTATGAACCCTTTAATATGGAGTTCTTAGATGAGGTCTTTAAATGAAACATGCGCTTGCATTAAAGAAAAGGCTCGGTATGCCCGCTAAGTCTTTTGTTACGATTGATGTTCCAAGTGGAACGGATCCGGTAGCGGATAATCCATCAGACACTTTAACGCTTGCTGCTTTGGGACCGTTAACAATTTCCGGGGATGCTTCAACGGATACGATTACGTTTACGGCAACAGGGCCAACGTTTGGATTTACAACGATTGCGACAACAAGCGGAACGAACCCCGTAGCAGACGCCGCAGCAGACACTCTAACGCTTTCAGCTGGTACTGGAATTTCCGTCACTGGAAATGAAACAACGGATACGGTTACGTTTGCTGTAACAGCGACACTTGCTCAGATTCTTACCAATGGAAGTCAGGTAAATTCTGGCCAAGCTATTACATGGGATACTACCGGAGCTACCACTGGTAAAATTTCTTTCACAGCGGCAGCAGATGCATTAAACATTACGACTTCAGCAGTTGGCCCAACTATTCATGTCGATGTTACAACGTTTTTCGGTGTCTTGGCTCAAATGGATACAGATAAGGAATTTCGATTTAGAAGTTCGGCGAATCGCGTGTATTCACCCTCGAGTAATGTCTTAACTGTAGAAGCTGGAACGACATTAAATCTAACGGCTTCCAGCGTCGTTACATCAGCCGCTTTGACGGTTGGAACGACAACGACGTTTAACTCTTTAACCTATACATGGCCTGGGTCTATTGGCAGTGGGACAAGAATTTTATCATCTAATTCAAGCGGAACGTTATCTTGGGTTAATCCATTTGGCATAGCTAACACTTGGACGGCGAAACAAACATTTAACGGAAATATTCAGGTCGGGAGTTCGGGCGCAACCATCACCGACATTCTTTCTGCAACCGCAACCTTAGACTTCCCAAGTACATCCGCTAATTCATCGTCTGATCTAACAATTACGGTTACGGGTGCAGCTGTTGGAAATAGTGTATTTTTGGGAGTTCCAGATACACGG
>CAZSZT010000054.1:0-8256 GCA_964611175.1 uncultured Bacteriovoracaceae bacterium | reverse complement strand
TGCTCGAAAACTTAAGAGGGGGGCCGCCAATCTTTAGGCCGGCCGGGCATTTGTCTTTCATTTGTTTCCTTTAACAAAAACTGAGTTGGGAGATCATTTTAAACTCCATGAGGTTTTGCGGTGGGGATCTTTGCCCGATGTCATGGGGGCTGCCGACACGGATCGGGTTCGATATCTCAATGCGTATACGCACTTACCTTAGAGAAGAAATCCTTGCCGAGCAGATTATTCGAAAGGCCAGCCCGTTTCGCGCGTTTTTAGAAGTGGCGGCGCAGTGTAACGGGACCATTCTCAGTTATTCGAAGATTGCGCGCGACATACAGAGCGATCCCGTGAGTGTTCAAAATTATTTTCACATTCTTGAGGATACTTTGAGCATTTCCTGATTCTAGAAATCCACCGAAGGATTTCGTATGCTGAAAAAGATTGGAATTTAAACCCTGCGTTCCGATTGGTTCCGGTTCTCTTTTTAAACTTTCCTTCCCCTTTTTGTTTTATCCCGATGGGCTATCAAATTCGCACTGCCACAACGTCAAGCTTCTGACTGACGCTCAACCTGGCATGCGTCAGTTTGTCGTGGAGCAGATGGCGTAAGAGCTGAAGATAGCTGAGTTTTTTGCCGAGACGTTTTTTGCAGTCTTTGGCATCTGAATTGCTTTTTGTTCTCGATGCTGTGAAGGGTTTTTCTTTTAATCACATCGCGTGGCTTAGCGTCTGGTTTTGGATGGCGGCGCTTCATTGGCTTTGTTATGCGGAGATTCCGACGGATATCATTTTCGACAAAAATCAAATTTGGGAAGAGGTTCAGGATTTAAATATAAGTTCCTTTACGCCTGAACCGACGATTGTTCTGTATCCTCACTACGCCTCCATGGAAGACATTCCAAAAGATTTGCGCACGGAAAAAGATTACGAAATCGTTAAAGAAATTTGGAAAATCAAAGAATCCGAAGGCGCCGAACAAGCGTATCTTAAAGGAAGTGATTTCTTAAAAAACAGGCCGAAATCGGCATTGGCGGAATGGATTTCTTTTTTTAACGCCGATTGGTTATTTCAAGTTCAGAGCGATCGTGAAGATGGAAAGCTCAATTTAGCTTTAGAAGAGTATACATCGAGCCTGAGGCAATATCCTCTTCATCCTTTTGCTGCACGCGTCCTTTACCAAATGATGCTTCTTCAGTTGAAGATGGAACTTTATCCGGAAGTCCAAGATACGGTTCAAAGAGCCTTAAATGAGCAAGGAAAATCCGAGTACGCCCCACTTTATCATTTGTTGCTCGGTGAGCAGGCGTTTCGAAGTGGAAACGATGTTTTGGCGATGGCGGAATTTCGACTCATCGTGGAGAAGTATCCGAAGTCATCGGCTGCGGTCGATGCGGCTTTCCGGCAGGCGTATCTTTATTTTCGCCGTGGAGACTTCAAAGCGGCTCTTCGGACGTATACGAATTTAGAACAATTTCATTCGGAGGTGGTCGAATCTCTTCGATTAACGTCCGAGCCGAGCGCGGAAGATAAATTCATCGATCGTGTTTATTATGCGGAGACTATTTTCCTCAATCAGCAATGGGAAGAAGCTTCTCGCCTTATTCAAACGTTGGCGAATATCTTTCCCACGAATTCCTTGGCCCCCTTTTTATGGGTTCGATTCGCGGATACCTATGCTCGAAGAGGAAGATTTCGAGCCGCGATCGAACTTTATCAGGATATTCGTCGAAAATATGACTTCCAACCGTTGGCGGTTGCGATGGCGAATATTCACTTAGCCGATATTTATTTTTTAACGGATGACGTTCGGGCGTCCAAACAAAATGAAAATCTCTATCAAGAAGCTTTTGAATTGGGCCGAAAAGCCAATAACGAAATGGTGGCGTCGTCCGCGTTGGCCAAGCTCGGCGCGTATTATTGGACTTTGAAGATATTTCCAAAAGCCCAACGGACATTTGAGCAATATAAGAATTTATTTTCCGATTCGCTCAATCAGGAATGGATTGCCAAGCACTATATCAAGACTCTCGAAATTGAAATTTTAGATTATTGTGATCGCGAAGATTATATGGCGGCATTGGCCACCTTTCTTACAAATGAAAGAACTCAACTTCAAAGTTTTACCGATACCAAGGTTCTTCTTCGATTAGCCGATTCAGCTAAAAGATTGGCGCTTTATGAAACATCGAGTCGAATTTTGAATCGAGTGGTGTATTTGGAAAAAACGAGCGAAGGGCGCCAGGAGGCTTTGTTAAAACTTGTCGACCTCCTTATTCTTCAAAACGAATTGCGTAAGGCGAGCGAACGTCTTCGACGTTTCAATTTTGCCTATCCGAAAACCCCTCTCAAATATCTTTATGAAACGGCCTGGGGAAATCTCTATTACAAAATGGGCAATCTGATAAAAGCCAGTACTTATTATGAGCAAGCCATCGAAGCTGCGAGATTGAATCCAGAAAATCTCTACCAAATTCGCCAGATCTATCTTCGGATGGGCGAGGCGGCCCAAAGCTCTCACTCCTCCATGAAGGCCATCGACGCCTTGGATCGCTATGTTCGACTCATTGAAGAAGCCCGATCGAATCCTTTATTGGACCGGAAAGTGACTTCTCAGGATCAGTATCATCTCAAAGTCAGCCGGTTTAAGATCGCGGACCTTTATTACGAAATGAAAGATTATGTCCGAGCGCTCGAAGCTTATCGAACCATTACCAAAGAAAACAAAGAAGAGCCGTTTTTATCCTATGCCAAGTATCGAATGGGGGAGTGTTATTTGGCACTTCAGGATCGGAAGGCCGCCCTTGAAATTTTCTCCCAGATATCTTCGAAAGACCCCGACAACTTATGGGTAAAAGCGTCTCAGTCTTACATCAAATCCGTCGAGATGGAGGTAAAGTATGGCATCCGAATCTTCAATTAATGGTATCGATTCTCTTCAAGAATCCGACACCCAATACGGCCTAAGTCTTCTGGCATCTACACTTGCCCATGAAATTCGAAATCCTTTGCAAACGATTCGCCTTCAAATTGATGCGGCCACTCGGGGAGCATCCCCGGATCAAGCCCTTAAAAAAATCGAAGAAAACATCACACGTTTGGAGTCCGTGGTGGAGCGTGTTCAGCGTTTAAGCCATCGTTATACTCTGTGTCCCGAGAAAGTGAATCTTAGGAATCTTTTAGAAAACACTTTGTCCTCGGTTAACTTTTGGTTGGGAGCGGTTGGAATCCAAGTGAGGAATAACGTTCATTGGGAAGGTGAGCCGATTTGCGATGCCGATCAAGAGCTTTTGCAACAAGTTCTTTTAAATTTAGTCATGAATTCCATTCAAGCCATGCCTTCGGGGGGAATTTTAAGCGTTCAAATTTCCGAGTCTCTAGATCATGCCACGATCGAAATCGAAGATACCGGAGTGGGAATTTCGGAAGACGTCGTTAAACTCGTGGGTACGCCTTTCTTTACCACAAAGACCCATGGAAGCGGTTTAGGCCTCGCTTTTTGTAAAACAATCGCCAGTATGCACGGTGGAAGTTTGGATATCGAATCCAAAAAGGACGTTGGGACAAGGGTCACTTTGAGAATTTCAAAATCACTTCGTTCGGGGGAGGAAAATCTTCATGTCTAGTACTCAAAGCCAGCGGATTTTAGTGGTCGATGACGAACCAGGTATTCGAGACGGCTTAAAGGCGTCACTCGAACATTTGGGGTTCGATGTCGAAACCGCAGAATCCGGCGAGGAAGCGATTTATCAATTTAAGCAACACCCTGAAATTTCCTTTGTCATCAGTGATTATAAACTGCCCGGACTCGATGGCTTTGACGTTTTAAAGGAAGTGAAAAAGCAGTCCCCTCGTACTCGCTTCGTCTTGATGACGGGTTACGGAAATGTCAATCACGCGGTGAACGCCATTCAATTAGGCGCGGATGATTATCTTTGTAAGCCTTTCGGAATCAATGAACTTGAACGAATGTTGGCTAAGTCTTCATCGATGACGGATGAAGAAGAAGGTATTTCCTCAGGCAGAATCATTACGGAAGACTCTGGCTTAGAAAACATTCTTCGAAAAGCGGAGCGTGCGGCGAAATCCGCTGCTCCGATTCTCATCGAAGGAGCTTCCGGTACGGGAAAGGAGTTACTTGCCAGACAGATTCACGAATGGTCCCTTCGAAAAGATAAGCCTTGGGTGGCCATTAACTGTGCGGCTCTTCCATCGGGACTTTTGGAATCGGAGCTTTTTGGTTTTGAAAAAGGAGCCTTTACAGGAGCCATTGATCGCAAGATTGGAAAATTTGAATTGGCGAATGGCGGCACCCTCTTATTGGATGAAATCGGCGAACTTGATCCTTTACTTCAAGCCAAACTCCTTCGGGTTCTTCAAGAGGGAGAGGTCGATCGTTTAGGAGGACGGAAACCATTTAAAACAGACGTTCGAATCATTGCGACAACCAACAAAAATTTGGAACTTCTCGTTAAGATGGGCAAATTTCGAGAAGATTTATTTTTTCGTCTTTACGGAGTGCGGTTTACGTTGCCGTCCTTAAAAGATCGGACGAGGGATATCACGATTTTAGCGGAACGTTTTTTGACCCGGGAATCGGAGAATCAGCATCGGGATCTTCGATTTGCTCGGGGAGTTTTGGAGGCGCTTCAACAAATGTCTTGGCCTGGAAATATTCGCCAACTCGAAAAGGCCATTGAACGCGCGAGTGTTTTATCGGAGAGCGGGGAAATTCATCTTGAGCATTTTGAATTCAGCGAAGGGCCGGGGCTAGTTTCCGCGCCGTCCGTTCGGGTGACCCCGTTTACAGAAACATCCTTCGAACTCTCCACGAAAAGACCCATTCGGGAAATGGAAATGGAAATCATCTTAAAAGCTCTGGAAGCTCATGGAGGAAATCGAACTCATACTGCAAAATCACTGGGAATGAGTCTTCGAACTCTTCGTCACAAAATAAAACAATATCGGGAACAAGGACGGAGTATCGAACCTGCTCGGCAAAATCAACAGGGGCCGTATTTGCCGAACACGGAGATTGACGCCGCGCCCTTGAGGCCTTTCGCCGCATCAACAACTGGCCAGGAAATTGCACGTTAAGGAGTCGGGGTGGTTTATGAAAATAATGGATACAAGCTTAGATGCCTTAGCAAAGTCGATGACTCTTCGCTTGAAACGTCATGCAGCCATTGCATCGAATATCGCGAATGCAGATACACCGGGTTATCGACCTCGAGAAGTGGATTTTGAGTCGGAACTTCAAAAAGCTGTGGAGACAAAATCACCTATGAAAATTGATCGCGTACAAGGGGATGTATTTATTTCCGATGACGGTTTGCCGCGCCCGGATGGGAATTCCGTGAATTTGGATAAACAAATGGCAAACCTTTCGGAAAACGCCCTCATTTATAACGCCACGGCTCAATTCATAGGACGAAAGATGTCCATGATTAAATCGGTGCTTTCGTAAGGAGGACTTATGGATTTATTAACGGCATTAAAAATTTCGGCTTCCGGGTTGTCGGCCCAGCGAACTCGGCTGAACGTTCTCTCTTCCAATTTAGCCAATGCGAATTCAACGCGATCTGCGGATGGGCCTGGGCCGTATCAACGGAAAGATCCTATTTTCCAAGAGGTTTCAGCGGCTACTTTCGATGAGGCTCTTGACCAAGCGAACAAACAAATGTCGGGAGTCGATGTCACGGAAATCGTTACCGATACGACTCCCGGCGAGCGAGTCTTCGATCCGCATCATCCCGATGCTGATCAAGAAGGCTTTGTTCAGATGCCCAATGTCAATGTCGTTACAGAGCTGACGGATATCATGCTGACGTCTCGATCATATGAAGCCAACGTGACGGCGATTCGCGCAGCTAAAGATATGGTCGCAGCCGCGCTTTCCATAGGAAGGGGATGATTTAGATGAAAATCACAGCTTCTCAGATTCCTGGAATTAAACTTTCACCCGAACTTGAAAAAGCTCTTGAGAAATCATCGGCGAAATCGGCCGACGGCGGATCCTTTGGCGATATGCTTCAGAACAAATTGGAGCAAGTCAACGTCGCTCAGCAAACAGCCGACGTGGCGATTACAAATTTCGCGACGGGTAAAAGCCGAAATCTTCACGAAGCGATTTTAGCGTTGGAGATGGCGGATACGTCTTTAAGGACTCTTGTAACGGTACGAAATAAAGCCATTGAAGCTTACCAAGAAATCATGAGGATGCCGATTTAAGGGACTAAAGGAAGGACTTCACTATGGAATTTCTGCTCAACTTTAACTCTTGGTATAAGAATCTTCCGGCGGCCGGAAAACTTTCTTTGATCCTGGTTTTTGTGGGCATGTTTGTCGCGGGTTTACTCCTTCAATCTCATTATAAGAGTGCCGGCAATCAATACCTTTATACCAATTTGAGTCTTACCGATGCCAATATGATCGCCGAACGACTTCAGTCGATGGGAGTTCAGGCTCAGATTCAAGGAGATGCTATTTTAGTTCCGGGCAATCGAGTTCTTGAATTGCGAAATATGCTTTCGGCCGAGGGCCTTCCCCGAGGCGGTGGGGTGGGTTTTGAAATTTTTGATCAAAAGAACTTCGGTGAAACCGAATTTCAACAGCGAATTAATTATATTCGTGCCCTTCAAGGAGAACTCGCGCGCACGATTTCAGCTATTGATGGGGTCGAGAAAGCTCGTGTTCATTTGGTTATTCCAGAGAAAACACTTTTTGCCGAAGACGCTAAAAGTCCAACGGCTTCGGTCGCCATCAGTCTTTTTAAAGGGAGAAAACTTTCAGACGGCCAAATTCGCGGTATTATGCATCTCCTCGTCACAAGCGTGGAAGGGCTTACCGACAATAACGTCAGTATTATCGATCAAAATGGGAATGTTCTGTTTAAAGGGCCCGACAATGGTGCGGGAGCTTCGGGAAGTCAACTTCAGGCTCAAACCGATATGGAAAGAAAATTAGAACGGCAAGTCGCCGATATGTTGGAGCGAGTTGTCGGGTCCGGTGGCGTTTCGGTTAAGGTTTCCGCTCTTTTAAACCTACAACAAGTTGAAAAAACCTTGGAACAGATCGATCCAGAATCCAAAGTGGCTTTGACCGAAAATATTACGACCGAAACCTCGACGGGCTCCAGTGGGGCGGCCGGTGGCGCTCCGGGTGCCGCCGCGAATCTTCCGGGAGGAAATGCTCAAGCTCAAGCCCTTTCGAGAAACGAAAATACAAAGAAAACTGAATCCACGGCGACTTATGCGGTTTCAAAAACCATCCAAAAGATTTTGGAACCTGTCGGAACGGTTCAGAAATTGAGTGTCGCGGTCTTGGTCGATGGAAATTATAAAGCCGCAGAGGACGGCACCAAAACCTACGAACCCCGTTCGCCGGAAGAACTGGGCAAATTAGAAGAGCTTGTTAAAAAAGCGGTTGGCTTCAACCAAGACCGGGGCGATGAAGTGAAGGTTGAAAACATTCAGTTCAATCGATTGAATATCGAAGACGTCTCCCAAGAAGAATTCGTTTCGGCCACCAACTCCTCTCAGTGGAAAATGTTTTTATTGGATTATGGAAAACTCCTGCTCGTGGTCGGGATTTTGGGGGTGATCTTCCTGATGCTTGTTAAACTCGTCAACTCCTATGCGCCTCCCGTCAATGTCGCCTACGCGAATATCATTGGCCAAGAAGCCGGAAGAGTTGCCGATGCTTTGCCGCCAAAGGCATCGGTCAATATTATTAAGAGAGATGCTCCCGAGGCGAAAGATAAGGCCGCTCAAATCGCCCAGCAGATTCCAGAAATCAATCAGAAGATGAGCCCTCAGGGAGAAATTAATTTCGTGGAGTCGAATAAGTCCATTACGATCGAAGCGGCGACAATCTCGGAAGAAAAACTTCGACTCCAAGCTGCAAAACTTCAAGCGGAACAACTCGTCAAGAGCGATATCAATGAGGCCGTTCAAGTTATCCGCGGATGGATTGCTGAAGGGTAAGAAGGAGCAGTTAAGTTATGGCGGAAGAAGGCGCAAAATCAGCAGTTCAGAGAGTTCGACTCAGTGGGGTGCAAAAGGCAGCGGCCTTAATGTTGGCCATTGATAAGCAACTTTCAAAAGAGATTTTCGGGAAATTGGAAGACTTCGAAGTTAAAAAAGTAACGGACGCGATGTTTGAGTTGGGTGTCTTGCATCAAGATACCACGACGAATATTTTGAACGAATTTATTCGAAAGATTACGGGAGGTTCCGCTCTTGTCGCTTCGGGTGAAGATATTAAATCTCTTCT
>CAZSZT010000053.1:0-8339 GCA_964611175.1 uncultured Bacteriovoracaceae bacterium | reverse complement strand
GAAAAACGATTCAAAAAGTTCTCCAAAATAACCGGAGCCCTCTGCGGGTTTTTGTTCCAAGAGTCCTGCAATCGCTCGCTGAACACCGATGTCGAAGAAATAGAATTTTGGTTTTTGTGATAATACTTTTCGCACCGAGGAATGAAAAGGCTCTAAAAAGAAACCCATCATCGTATCTTCGAGAATCTGATAATAGTTTTGAATAGTCTTGACGTCTGCACCGACATCGCGATGAATTGCAGAATAGTTAATAATTTTCGAGTTCATTTGGGCCGCCACTGCGATGAACCTGCGAAAAGGATCGAGTTGGCGCACGATTTGTTCGGCCTTTATTTCTTCTTGAATATAGGCTCCTACGTAGGATTTTAAAAACTCTTGTTTCTCGATAGCGTCCTTCATTTGGCTAAGTGCGGGAAGTCCACCGTAAGACAGCATCTCGTTAAGATCGAAATTGGTACCAAGTTCGCGCGCCGTCAGTGGGTGTAAATGATTTAAAAGAGCGCGGCCCGCCAAAAGATTAGCTTGGCCTCGTCGTAGTTTGCGAGCGCTTGAGCCGCTGATAGCAAACTTAATTTTGTGAGATTCGATGAGTGAGTGAACTTCATTGAGTAGCCAGGGAAGGCGTTGAACCTCATCGAGAACGACCCAATCAATCGATTTATGGGCTTGAAGAACTTGCTCTCGAAATCTTGTCAGATGAACCGAAAGCTCCTGCTCAAGTTCGGGGCGCAACAGATCGAATCGAAGCACTCGCGAGTTCCTAAGGTGGTGTTGAATCAAGGTGGTTTTTCCAGTTCCTCGGGCTCCGAATAAGAAAAAGCTACGTGATTCTAAGGGGCTGCACAATCTAGTGATCATACTCCAAATTTTAACGTTGTTTATGGTATATGGTCAACGGGGTGGAAAGCCTATCAGGGAGATTGATTGTTCTATCAAACATATTCGCCTTTGAGTCTAAAACATCTGGGATGATATCATTAAATTTGATGATACCATCCTCTATTAAAGGTGGCTTGATTTACAGCCTCGTTCTTTGTGGGAGCTTTCAATCATTTTCTTTGGAATGTTCATTCTTTTTAAAAGGCTTATGTATCTGAAAATTGGTTTGGGAATTTTTTCTATCATAGGGATTCTGTGGTTATATATTTCAGTTTCTGCTGTGAAGGGAGAAGAGATTCTAGCAGCTCTAATATACGTTGTTTTTTCTTTATTCTTTTGGAGGGACGTACTTTCGATTAAAACAGGCAGACTTGATTATTCCGATGAAATAATTCTTTGTTCATGCACTGCTTGATTACTAGTTTTACGTGGTCGTTTGTTGGGCCCAAACAAGAGTACGAGTTTGATCGGCGAAAAGAATATCCATTCGATCCGGAAAAATGAGTTTCATGACGATACCTTTTCCAAAGGTGGGATGAAGAATCACATCACCTTCCACAAAGCGTTCTTTGATGGAGTAATTCTTCGGAACTTTATTCGAAGATTCCCCTAAAAGACGAGCATAAAGATCTGGTCGGGAAATTTTTGGTCTGTGAATGGTTGCGGAAATCTCTTTTTCAGATCTAGGGGCCTTATAGTTTCGTTCCGATTTGCAGGTATTACAGCGAACCCGAGCCGGAAGTCCATTGACGACCGCTAAAATAGTATGCCCTAGGTCTAAATGGCAGCGCGCGCAATAATAGACGATATCTGAACCGACCTGAGGCTTTGTTGATGACATTCCTTCCTCTATACTCGTTTCCTCGAACGATTTCATATAAACTTTTCTAGAAAATGAAAACCTGGCCCCTTCGACCATCAGCCGCTCTTTTGTCAAAAAAGGTATTGCGGACGAATCTTCGGATTATTCGAAAGGTCATTAAAAATCATCCGCATCTTCATCGACACGATGCGAAAATCATGGCGGTCGTCAAAGCCGATGCCTATGGCCATGATCTTCGGCAGATTCTTCCGGAATTGGAAAGAAACGGCATTCATCACTTTGCCGTTGCGACTTTGGAGGAAGGGGTGGAAGCGCGAAATCTTTCCGGAAGAGCGACCATCCATGTTCTTGGGGGCACTCTGGATTGGACGGAAGACGCACTGAGGACGGTTCGCAAGTATCGATTATCGGTTTCTATTCATGATTTAAGAGCGCTTCGTTTCTTTATAAAACATCGAGATATTCCGATACACATCAAGCTGGATACGGGAATGAATCGTTTGGGTCTTCGACCCGAGCAATGGGGTGACGCCATCTATGCGTTGAGACGAAATCGCCGGGTTATTGAAGGTTTATTTACGCATTTTGCGGTACCGACTGGTCCCGTATTTGAACGACAGGTCATGATCTTCGAAGAAGCGGTTCGATGGTTTTTAGCGGAGGGCCCGCGACCACGCTGGATTCATTGCGATAATTCTGGATCTTTATTTGCCCATCAAACAAAAAAAAGACGGCTTCTATCCGATCTTGCCAATTTGGTTCGGCCGGGTCTGAGCCTTTATGGATATCTTTCTCACGGAGTAAAGACGTCTGAAAACCTCCGTCCTCTTTTGGAACTCATCGGAGAGGTTTGTCTCATTAAAAGAGCCGAGCGCGGGGAAGGAATTAGCTACGACCATATTTATCACGTTCCTCAGGATCATGAGTATGCTGTCGTACCGTTAGGTTATGCCGACGGTCTTTCGAAATATTATTTGGACTATTTAAGTCCGGAGTTACGCACACGAGGGGGCAAATGGAAAGGATCGTTGAAAGTTTGTGGAACGATTTGTATGGATATGGTGATGGTTCGTCCCCTTCGTGGAAAGCTGGAATTGGGTGATCAGGTTGTCTTTTGGGGGAGATTTCCAAATCCTCTTCTTAAAAGAAATATTGTCGGCCCCTACGAACTGAATTTACGAATTGCAAAACGTATTCCACGGATTTGGGTACCATGACCCACTTTCTTTCGGGAATAGGGCGAAGAGTCACCTTTGTACTCTCGGAGTTTGGGGGCTTTGTGACCATTCTCATTCGAGCGTGCAAGGCCCTTTTTGTGCCCCCCTTTCGTGGGAATATGATCTTTAAGCAAATGGAATTCATTGGCGTGAATTCTACTTTCATCATTATGCTGACCGGCGCTTTTACGGGTGCGGTATTGGCGCTTCAGTCGGGGAAGGCCTTTCGCTTATTTAATGCGGAAGGAGTAACGGGCGCCGTGGTGGCGCTTTCCCTTTTTCGAGAACTCGGACCGGTCATGACGTCGCTCATGGTTGCCGCGCGATGCGGGAGCGCCATGGCCGCTCAAATTGGCACCATGCGAGTGACCCAACAGATCGATGCTCTTCATGTCATGGCCGTCGATCCCGTGAGTTATCTTATTTCTCCTCGAATTGTCGCGGCCGCCGTTATGGTTCCTCTCCTTTCGATTATTTTCGATATTTTAGGAATCGTTGGAAGTTATTTTGTGGGGGTTGGGCTTTTGGACATTAATGAAGCCACCTTCATGGATAAGATCGAGGCGTACGTGAAAACGGAAGATTTATGGAATGGGCTTGTGAAGGCAGTGGTCTTTGGAATTGTGATTGCGGTCGTCGGTTGCCGCAAAGGTTATCTCACAGATGGAGGAGCGGAAGGGGTCGGTCGTGCGACGACAGAAGCCGTGGTGATTTCGTCCGTCACGATTTTGATCGCGGATTATTTTCTAACGGCCTTGATGTATTAAAATGCTGAAAATTCGACGACTCAAAAAGAGATTTGGTTTTCAAGAAGTTTTAAAGGGTGTGGATCTCGACATTCAGCCCGAGAGAATCACGGTGATTATTGGATCCAGCGGATGCGGAAAGTCGGTTTTATTGAAACATATTATTGGCCTTTTAAAGCCCGATGAAGGCCAGATTTTATTGGATGGAATCGATATTACTCGTTTGAAAAATGCAGAACTCAAACCCATTCGTATGCGCTTTGGAATGCTTTTTCAAGACGCCGCGTTATTTGACTCGATGAATGTTTATGAGAATATTGCCTTTCCTCTCCGAGAACATCGGAAATTGGAGGAGCATGAGATTCGGAAAATTGTGGAAGAAAAACTTGCCCAAATAGGTCTTTCAGGTGCGGAAAAAAAAATGCCTTCCGATCTTTCAGGAGGAATGCGAAAGAGAGTCGGCTTAGCCCGAGCGATTGTCTTGGACCCAGAGATTGTTCTTTACGATGAACCGACAACAGGTCTGGATCCGATTACATCCAAAGCGATTGATGACCTGATCGTCGAGACGCAGCGCAGTCTAAATGGAACCAGTATTATTATTAGTCACGATATCCGCGCCACACTAAGAATTGCCAATCATGTGGCGATGCTTCACCATGGTAGAATAGTGGCACAAGGAAGCCCGGAAGAAATTATGAAGGATCCAAATCCTATCGTGCATGACTTTTTGCATTCGGCATTATTGACAACGACCTCTTATTCGAAAGCCGAGAGCTAATCCATGAGGGCGCATTTTCCAACGGAAGCTAAAGTGGGAATTTTTGTTATTGTCACGGTGTTGGCCCTTGCTTATTTGACAATTCGGATCAATAAAACCGGCTTTTCGCTTTCCAAATCAAAAACAATCTACGCCGTTTTTGATGACGCTTCGGGTCTGTTGCCGCGTACCCCTGTTGAATTTGCGGGTATTCGAGTGGGAACCGTCAATTCCATTGAACTTATCGATGGTAAGGCTCGCGTGGAAATCCTTCTTCGATCCAATGTTCCCATTTATCAGGATTCGATTGTCTCTCTCCAGAATCGAGGCCTTCTCGGCGAAAAGATCGTAACGATTTCGGGTGGCGGGGCGATGGCGGAAATTCCCGATGGGGGTGTGATCGTTGCCCAAGGTTCCGGGCGTGGCTTTGAAGATGCCATTAGAAATTTCAACGATGTCGCTTCGGCGATTCGTGATCTCATTAAGGGAGGCGAGGGCCGCCCCTCGTTAAAAGACATTGTCAATAATATCACGGACGTAACCGACGATCTTCGAACGGTGGTTCGTGGCAATCGGAAACAGTTAGATGAAATCATAGATGATGTTCATACCTTCGCCTCGATGCTGAACGACGGAGATCTTAAACTCATTATTCAAAATCTTAAGACGACGAGTGAAACCATCAAAACCTTTGTTGCCGATGCCAATCCTCAACTTCGGGATGTTGTCGGCGATTTTAAGGCCGTGATGGCAAAAGTGGATACGACGGTTGAAAGCCTTAATCGCATTGTATCGAGAGTCGAGCGAGGAGAAGGGACCGTTGGCAAGCTTTTATCCGATGAAACAACCGTGAATAAGGTCAATGACACCTTGGATGGAATCAATGAATTCGTGAGCCGCATTAAGCGTCTTGAATTGGCCGTTGGATACCGTGCGGAGTTTTTGAGTACGGATTCCGAGCTTCAGTCGACAGCGTCCTTTCGACTGCAACCTTCGTATGATAAATACTTCCTTTTTGAATTTACGGATGGTCCTCTAAGTTACGCGAAACGCACCACAACCATTACGGACACGACGACGACACCGCCCGGGGCAACTGTTTCTGTAACCGAGCAGAAACGGACAAGCAGCTTTACGTTTACCGCTTTGTTTGCTCGTCGATTTTACGACCTTACGTTGAAAGCTGGGATCATTCGCTCTTCGGGTGGTTTTGGGGCGGAGTATCATTTATTTAAAGACCGTCTTTCTTTTGGTTTCGACGCTTTTGATTTTCAAAGGGACAATAATCTTCATATGAGAGCTTATATCGCGGCCCATTTGTGGAAAGTTTTTCACATTACGGGAGGAGTGGACGACATTTTTGAGGGAAACAGACGTCGTAACTACTTCGGAGGGCTTGGAGTTATGCTCACCGATAATGATTTGAAGTCTTTGATTGGTTTAGCGCCTCTCGTTCAGTAGGTCCATCGACTTCAGAACGGGCGAGGTCTATAATAACAAAATGTATATTCTTCTGTCATTCTTACTTACGGCAACTATGTTTGTGACGAGCACGGAAGGCGACAAGATTCGAGAATCCACGCGAATTTGCGCCGTGGAAGTTCAAAATATTCGGTATGAAGAGCGAAAGAAAAATATTGTGACGGTCGCCGACGTCAAGCCGATTCAGTGCATGAAGGATCCAGTGACGACTTCCTTTGAAGTGGTCTGGCCAGGCGGTGTTTTAAAGACGAAGGATGCGGAGGGAAAGGAAGGGGTTCGCCAAGCTCGCGTGATGGGAACTCCCCAGCTTAAAGCCGGGCAGAAAGTTCTCCTTTATCTTTGGAAAAAAGACGAAGCGGCGTCTTTCACGGTTCACGGTTGGTCTCAAGGTGTCGTAGGACTTCAGTGGAATGAAAAGACAAAGGTCTACGATTTTGAAAAACCACTGACGGAATCACAAAAAACAATTTCCAATTTGAAGGAATTTGAAGCTCTTGTTGAGGGTGTTTTATCGAAGACGAGAAAGAAGTTTTGAGCAGGTTTTTACGACGGGCTTACTGATTCCGAGAAGGGCGGCGCCGCCAGTGATCCCCATGGCCCAAAGAGCCGTACCTGCCCAGGGGTCACCCATTTGATACCGTACAGAAATGATCGTTCCGGCGATGGAGGCAATAACGGTCGCGGTTTTACTCGCTCTCCAAATCCATTTTTCTTTCTCGGCTCCAGGAAATTGCTTAATGAGTTTTGACGTTAGTAAATAGATAAAAGTATTCCAGGTGCCTTGAGATAATAATCCCCATAAGGCGCTTTCCATGGTTTTCAAAAGACCCACGTCTTCGATGTGAAGCGAATTCGACAGAACTTGAATGACGGAAAGAAATCCCAATTCCATTGGATATTCTTTGGTTGCCGCGATTTCCAAGGCGGAAAGATCCTCGTGTTTATTTTCACGAACGAAGTAACTTTTCGCTGTTTTTCCCGCGGCCTTTGTAATGGCGGACAAGCTAGAGTTTTCCGGCCGATGGAGCTTGATTCGTGCATGCGAGTAATTCACGACTTCCTTATAAAAGTGAGACAACCCTCCGGACATACTTCCGCCCCAAGCACCAATCACGAAAGCTTCGTAAAGGGGAGCGCCGAGCTGAACAAAAATAGTTGCGATTCCATAGGCATTAAAACCGATTCGACTAATGACTAAAACATAGTGGTACCAATCCTTAACATCCGGATCGTAAGAAGGCTGATTCTTTAGTTCTTGTTCCGCAATTTGAACGGAGCGAAGAATGGCTGGGGGAAACCGTTCGTCCTGGGCAAGACGAAGCATCTGATCGGGTTCGATAATCGCTGTTTGAATCGATAAATCAGTAGTGGCGGTATGCCGAAATGCGTCCTCGGCATATGCCTGTTTCGTAAAAATGCTCAATCCTATGATAAACAGCCATAGCGGCTTCCATCCGCCGATGCAGATCCAAGGAAAAACAAATTTCACAGGTAATCCCTCCCTAAACCAAATTAATGCATAGCATCATGAAGCGCCGAAGCGCAAGAATTATGAGAAGGGTCTCCAAAAAAACAAGAAATGCAGATTTAGATCAGCTACGGTAATCTCATCTTTATGAAAAATTTTGGTCCTCCCATCGTTTCTTTTGCCTTTTTAGGCCTCATCGCCTGTGTTCCAAAAACCGAGTATGAGGACCAGGAAGCTCGACTTCGGGAAACGAAGGAAAAACTTAAGGAGCTTGAAATCAACTCGGAACATTGTGATCCCGATACGATGATTCAACTTCGCGAACAGGCTCAGTCCTTGGATTTGCTAAGCCAAGAGCTCGTTGATCGGAATACCGAACTTTCCAAGGAGATAAGCCGTTTGCGTCCTCTGGAGGCCCAGATGAAACTGCAGGACCAGGCGTATCGCCACGAAATCGAAAAGTCGGATACGGAATGTGAGGCGAAGCTTCAAAGAACTCGGGAAACTTATGAGGACTTGCTTAAGGAGTTAAGGCGCGAAATTCAAAGATTAAAGGCGGACTTAGAGGCTAAAAATCGGGTTCAAAAAGCGAAGAAGACGCCCTCTACGCCGTAATTAAAGGCAAAAGACCAAGCTCCGCCTTTGACAGGACATACAGGTCTCGGTACTTCTAGAACGCATGAATACAGCTCAGCAAAACCCCACCCAGGTTTCCATTCGGGAACTCATTGAAGCCGGTGCCCATTTCGGACATCAAACGGCGAAATGGAATCCCAAAATGAAACCCTATATCCACGACGCACGAAACGGTGTCTATATTATTAATCTTCAGAAAACAGCTTCTCGATTTAAAGAAGCTCTTGATGTCGTACGAAGAATTGCTTCAAGCGGCCAGAAAATTTTGTTCGTCGGAACGAAACGACAAGCTCAAGATGTCATTCGGGAAGAAGCCACACGATGCGGG
>CAZSZT010000052.1:0-8377 GCA_964611175.1 uncultured Bacteriovoracaceae bacterium | reverse complement strand
GAGCCATGAAAAATCCCTATAAAATGGGACGAAGATTCCCCTATAAAGCTCCTGTTTCTACTGCTAAGCCGCGAATATTACTTAAATTTGCGGGCTAAGTTAGTAGGCATAAGGCTTGCAATCTTGTATGGGGAAATCAGTTTAAACGAAATAGGAAGGTTTTTTGGGTGTTTTTGGATGCTGGTCAATAAATGGATCAATAGGTGGATAGGTATATCCACGACAGTCTTTTATATGGGTATCGTTGGTTTTCTAACGGTCTTTACTGACTTAGAAACGAGCCTTCTGGCGGAAACCAAAACCAACTGCAAAACACTCGTTGGCGACTTATTACTGAAAAGATTTACATTCCCAGAAGATGAATTATTAGAGGATGGAGACAATAGCCCTCTTCAAATCTTTACCCGAAAAGACTTGTTAAAATTAAAAACCAACCGCCTTCATGAAATTTATCTCGCGACACGAAGCCCCTTAGTAAAAGAAATTTTGATCGATCGGCATACTCCCTTTTTCAAATCCCTCGCGGCGGTTGTTGCGGCAAAGCACCAACTTCCGGATTCGATTAGTTTTGAAGATCTTATTTCTCATGCGATGATGGTTGTTTTTGTTGGCAATATTGTAAAAGGCGAAAAGCAATGGAGTCAGACACTCGAAACGTATGACCCGGCTAATGGATCATTCGCCGGGTATATCTACAAAAAGGCCTGGGGTGCCATGATTGATCTCATTCGGGAGAATGATCACGTTCCAAGGCTAACTCGAAAGAGAACCAACCTGGTATGGAAACTTCGCCGAGACTATCAACAAGAAACCCATGAACGTCTCAGCAATCAGCAACTCGAGGAAATATTGATGGCACTGGTCGGCCCTGCGGAAACTTCTCGAATTCTAAAACATCCGACGGCGGCTCTTATGGAGAGTTATGATGAAATACGACATTGGGACGCTGATCCGACGAAAGCCGCTAGACAAGAGGAAACGTCGGTTTCGACAGCAAACAATGCGTCGGGGACAAGGGGTCGAGATATTGCGATCGAGAATTTCTATGAAGATCCGACTCATCGAATCCTGGCTCTAGAAACAGAACATCGTCTGCTAAAGGCGCTCGATGAAAGATCCAGAACAATTTTAAAGCTCTATTATTTTGGAAATCTCAGCGACCGAGAAATTGCAACCAATCTTAAGATGTTGGAAACGACCGTGAACAAGATTCGCAAAAGGTCGATAAAAGTCATTCATGACATTTTTGGTAAAAACGGAGAGCGGTTTTTTAATGATGAGCGAGTCCGACGAGATCTCGAATAGATTGAATCGAATGCTTCTTTAAGTAAACCTCCAACTCAGCAGCCATTTTCGAATACACGAAGGGATCTCTAAAATTCCAGGTTCCCAACTGAACAACACTCGCCCCCGCCATTAAAAATTCCAAAACATCCCGAGCATTTTTAATTCCGCCCATCCCAACGATTGGAATTTTTACCTTCTTGTAAGTTCTAAAAATCTTTTCAATGGCGACGGGTCGGATCGCTGGGCCCGAAAGGCCTCCTCTTATCTTTCCAAGCCAAGGCTTTTTGTTTTCGACATCAATGGCCATTCCTAAAAGGGTGTTAATCATCGATACCGCATCCGCTCCACCCGCTTCGGCGGCTAAGGCAATCTCTTCGATACTCGTTACATTGGGAGAAAGTTTCGCCCAAAGTGGCTTCTTTAATAATTTTTTAACAACCGATACAAGATTTTCGACCACTTTTGGATCCGAAGAAAACTCAAGCCCCCCCTGATCGACGTTCGGACAGCTCATATTAAATTCAACCGCCATCGCGAACGTTGAATTTGCTTTGTCCGCTAAAATTTTGAAGTCATCCACCGACTGCGCGTAGACACTCAAAATATACGGGGACTTTTTTTGTTTAAGAGCTGGCTCGACGTCCCGAATGAATGCATCGATTCCCATATTTTGGAGTCCGATTGAATTCAACAATCCTCCATCCGTTTCATAGAGTCTCGGCATGGGATTTCCCTCTGATACTCGAACACTCAGAGATTTTGTAACGAAAGCTCCCAGATCCTTCTGCACCGGATGTTCTAAAAATTCCATTCCGTAAGCCCAGGTTCCGGACGCCGCAAGCAAAGGAGTTTTAAACTTTAAATTTCCAACCTGGCTTTGAAGACTCATTCGCCCTTCCTCCAAAGCGTAAGATCCGAACCTATAAAAATAGGGCCTTCCATACAGGAACGGACATGTTTTTTCGTCCCATTTTCCCCGAGAACTGGAATGACACATCCCACACAGATTCCGATTCCACATCCCATGGCTTCTTCTAAGAAATAAAAAGATTTTTGGGGGGGAAGTATATCGTAAATGGCTTTCATCATTCCGGTGGGGCCGCAGACATAAAACCAATCGGCGTCTTTCCAAAGATTTTCTTTCTTGGCCATAAGCTCGGGAAGTCGGCCATGAAAGCCGAGGCTTCCATTATCCGATGCATAATGACAAGAGGCCGAACCTCGTCGAATGACTTCTAAATCTTCACGAACGCCATAAAAAATCTCCATGGGGATTTTTGCGGAATACGACGTTTCCATTAAAGGAAGAAGGGACGCATAACCCACTCCACCGGCAATAAAGATATGCCGGCCCTTTTTAAAATGTTCCCTTTCAAAGCCCTTACCCAGAGGACCCAGTAAACCGATTTTAGAACCCACGGGCATTTTGGCGAGGGCTTTGGTAAATTTTCCAGCAAGTCGGTAAATAAAAAAATACGCCCCGTCTTTGCGTTCCGCAATTGCAAAGGGCCTTGGAACAACGGGATCGATCCAATCTGTCAAACTCAACATACAAAACGTTCCCAGACGAAAATCGGGCAATTCACCGTCTTCAGGCTTTACCCATAGTCCCCATTGCTGATTGGCCAAGGGTTTGTTTTGAACGATCCGAACGTCCATCATCTGATTGGGAAGAGGTGTCTTGGAAAGAACTTTCAATGCCATCAATTCACTTAGACTGACTTGTTTCTCCCAAATCTGCAACCATCACAATGGCGGATTCTCCATTGGAATAATAACGTTCTCGAATCGTGAGCCGTCGAAAACCTTTTTTTTCATAAAGATGAATCGCCGACATATTGGAAGGTCGAACCTCCAGAAAAAAATTAAGAGCGCCCTTCCTTTCGGCTTCCCTCATAATGACGTCTAGAAACCAGTTTCCTTTTCCTTTCTTTTGGTGAGATCGACTAATCGCAATATTAAGGAGGTGTCCTTCCGTATAAACAATCTGATAGATGGCATATCCGATGAGTTCATTTTTATCGAAAAGTCCCGAAACATACGTCAGAGGTGCCGACAAACTCTGCCCGAGCAAATCCCTCGTCCACGGATCATCGTAAACCGTACGCTCGATCTCATAGATAGGGTCCAAGTCAGCTTCGGATAAAGGACGGATTTGGAGTATGTCAGAGTTCCATTGCGACATCTCTGTCTCAGCCATACTTCATTCAGGGGGCCGTGGACCAGATTTTTAAGAGTCAAAATAAGGACTTAGGACTCACGAGTGAAGTTCTCGACCTGGCATAAAGCTTGCTTTATTTCATAAGCTTGGGGATCTAAAGACCTGAAAAGATAAGGGATTTTGGGAGATATCTTAGGAGTTAATAGGGAGTGATTCGATACACGATCACATTTATTTTCACTGTTGTTCCGGTCGGAATAATTCTCCTTCTTATTTATGCCTGTGCTCCGGAAGGTATTCGAGACATCGTGGCCGAATGTCATCCATCGGTTGGAGATCTCTGTGTTTTCGAAACGAATGGAGGCGATGCCATTTGGCAAATCGGCGGACTTCCAAAGGACGAGGATTATGTTTTGGCCGTTCTCTCCACGGCCCCAATCGCGGATAGCGACATTCGAACGTATACGCATCGTCTCGAAATCAGTGCAAACTTTCCATCGGCAAGATTAAGTGAGCAAGAGATGACACTTCTTCGAGAAATTCAGTCTCTTTCCCTTAAGTCAAATCCTCCCATCAAAAGAACAGATGAAACGATTCATATTCCTCGAAAGACGACATCTTCCGGTTCCCACTTGACCTATCATTTAGGTCATTCAAGCCCTCAAAATTTTTATGTTCCGGTGACGTCCGATTATCGAATAAAAGTGTCGGACGAGTTAGCAAGTTTTTTCATTCCATCGATGAGTGATCCTAATCTTTCGGGGAAAAAGAATTCCTTTAAACCTTGGCCCCCAAAAGAAAGTTTCCAAATTTTTTATCATCCCGAAACCTTCCCCAAAAGCACCATGACTCTTGCCGATCGAAATAACAATTTTCGTCAGTCTCTCAAAGAACTGGAATCTTGTTTAGACAAAACAATTCCACAACTTTTGGAAATCATGGGAAATCCTTTGGATCTGGATGGTGAAAAACCCATTCGATTCCTCCTCTCTCGTCTGAAGTCTGAAAATCAAATGGAAGCTCTTGGCATTTTTTCAGAACGAGACCGTTTTGAAGTGGATGGAAAAACTCTTCTTGGCGATAGTAATCGCTCTGAGATCATTTATCTGAACGAAAATCAAAACGCGGCGACGGCTTGCACGACGGCCGCCCATGAACTCCAGCACCTTGTTAGCTTTGATTATAAAGTTCTTCGGCAAATTCCCGATGGACGCCGACACGATATGGCAGAAGTCGGCGCTCGCCACCTCGTTTCGGAGGAACGAGGCCTCAACGAAGGTTATTCTCATATCGTTGAACTCCTCTCGGGCCCCGCACAAAATGTTGATTATGAAATTTATTCGTTCCTTCAAGACGCGAACGGGACATCCTTTGCTCTGGAACCCGTCTTCTACGACGGTCAGGAAAACATTGAAACTCGAGGTTTGAACACTTTATTGCTCTACTATGTTATTCGCCGTGCGGGGGGACGATTGGATCTTTCGGACCCTACGACTCGACATCTTTTGACGTCTTTAATTCAAAGTCCCCTAACGGGTTTAAAAAATATCGCCCAATACTTTCAAATCTCCGTTTCGGATCTTCGAAAGGATTTTATAAAAGGCCTTGTTTTGTCTCTCTTTCATGCCGAACATCAAACCAACTTTTTACCACCCCTTGAAGAAAGCGATTATAAGCGTGGCATTCGGTTCATGGATCGAAACGAAAAACCTAATCCCGAAGAAATCCATTCCCGCAGCATTCATCCTCTTCAGGTTGATTCACCCCTTTTGACCTCCCCGATTTCCGACTCCATTACTTCCCAGTCCCTTCATCTGTATCGGTATATTGTCCCAGAAGGTTTAACACAAGACGCCTACGTGAGAGTTTCAACACGCTCGACTCAACCTTTTGCCTTTTATGTCATTCGAGTTCGCTAAATAATTCGCAGAGTGCTTGTGACGCGTCGCCTTAGTTTTGTAAGATAGATAAGTGACCGATGATCTTGATAATACGACGGCGATCAGGCCCTTGACACCTGAAGAAGAGGACCCTTCCAAACGTCAGGCCGTTTTACTTGTCATGACCGGCCCAACCACGGGACAAACCATTTATCTCGAAACAAAAGATGAATGGTCTTTAGGACGTTCCACTCAATGCGATGTGAGTTTTCACGATGCCAGCGTCAGCCGCCAGCACTGCCGTGTTTTTTTTAAACGACCGAATCAATGGGTCATCGAAGACTTACAGTCGTCAAATGGAACCTACGTGAACAACGAGCGAATTCAAACGAGAGCTTTAAATTCGGGAGATAAGATTCAGTTGGGCTCCACGATGGTGGTGAAATTCGTTCTTCAAGATGAATTGGAAGCGTCGTTTCAAAGGGAACTCTATGAATCCGCAACGAAGGATGCTCTGACCAGTCTTTATTCCAAACGATTTTTCTTCGATCAACTCGATGTGGAATTCAAATATCATCGCCGCATTCGAAAGCCCTTATCGATCGCTTTAGTGGATATCGATTTTTTTAAGAAGATTAACGATACCCGAGGACATTTGGCTGGGGATTATGTTCTTAAGGAAATGGGACGTCTCTTGTTGCACGTTCTTCGACGGGGGGACCTTGTGGGCCGGTACGGAGGAGAAGAGATCATTTATATGCTTCGAGAAACTCCGCTTCCGGGCGCTAAAATATTCGCAGAAAAAATTAGAAAATTGGTCGAAGAGCATCCCTTTTATTATGAAAAATCTCAAATCCGTGTCACGGTTTCGATTGGAATTGCAAGTTCTACGGAAGAAAACTTTGATACGCCGGCTGATTTGATTAAGGCGGCGGACGAATTCTTATATAAGGCCAAACAAACCGGAAGAAACCGTGTTTGTTGTTTGATCGATTAACCTCCTTTCGATAAAACGAAAAGATATGAAAATTCCATCCAAGGAAGAACTCCCCCTGGAAGCGAAGGAAGAATATCTTTCACTGGACGAGACAACCCTTCAGAAGTTTCGAAAGGCCTTTCGAGACTCGGAATTGTCGGTTCCTCCGACCGTTTTCTCGGTTGGACTTAAAGGCATTTTTCAGATTTTGAATTCGATGGACGTGGATTGGAAAAATCTTCTCCATGCCTCTCAGAGTTTTCATTTTTATCGATCACCAAGAGAGAATCAACGCCTCAAACTGCAGGCAAGATTGGTGGATGTAAAGTATAGAGCCTCTATGCACTGGCTTCAGTTTGAGGTTGAAGGTTTTGATGAAAAATCGATGGAGTCTGTTGGCCTATCAAAATCTTTGATCATGATTCGAGACACTCATGGCACTTAAAGTTTTTGAATTTGAACCCATGACACGCGAGCAGATCCACGATTACGCCGAGGCCTCGGGAGATCGTAATCGGATTCACTTAGATGATTCCTTTGCCAAGGAAGCCGGTCTTCCTTCCGTCATTGCTCACGGAATGCTTTCGATGGGACTTGCGGCTCGTGCTCTCCATCATTGGGGCCTACCCATGGATCGCCTGAGCGATCTTGATTCCAAATTTAAGGAAAAAGTTTTTCCGAGTGATAGACTTAAAGCTGAACTGATTACGGATTCTAGTTCTGAGAGCCTAAGAAAAGTGGAATTTAAGGTGATTAACCAGGATGGAGTGGAAATTCTCAATGGTTCTGCGAGATTTAGACTTTGATACTGAGACGCTTGCCTCCTGCACCTCGTCAGCAAATTTCGGCGCAAAAAGGAAAATTTTAAGTCCGGAGCCTTGAGTCAGGAATGTCGCAGTTTTTTGCGTATCTGGATTGGGATCGTTCTATAACCCGCTTATTGAGCTGGCTTAAGAGACAGTTGTCTTGGCATGGGGCTTGCATTCTAATCGCTTGGGATGAAGGGTCTAGAATATCATTTGTTAGCGGGAATGCTTATTTTAGGGGTTTTTCCCGGCTCCATTCAGGCCGTTGAAGACGAACCGGTTGTGTTGACCTGCCAAAAACCGAATGAACCGGGTCTTTACGAACAATGCCAAGAAATCGTGATCTTAGAAGCCTCCGGCGACAAAATTCGTGCCTATTCGAAACCTCAAAAGAAAGTTCTGAACCTAAATGCCCATCTTGTTTTCATGGCTCGTGAGATTAGTTCTCAAGACAAATTTTCGGAAACTTCCCATGTTGCGATTCCCGCAAAATTCTTGTGGAATTCTTCTCAATCAGGATTCCAAAGTCTCTGTCGAGTCCACCGAGAGCTAGACGATTTATTGGTCATTTCCTGCGGCCGATTTCAAAATGAAAAGATCAACCGCAAAAACGCTCGAATTCTTTCCCCTTATTATTCAAGTAAAATCTATAAAGAATCGAAGAATGCCGTCACCCCGGCCGTTACAAATTAATTTCTTTTTTCTTTATTCAAAGAAAAATCCAGGAATTAAAACGCCTTCGCGTTTTGCATCTAATGCTTTAATGACTTGGACTTTATTTTCTTGAGATAAATCGACCAAACGGGCTCGATTGGAATCTCCTTCGGGAATGAGTTTAATCATGGGAACCCCGGCCTTTTCTCCGCTAGGTCGATAAATCACTCCTTTGGAATTATCAGACATCAAAACCATGCTGCCGACTGGATAAACTCCCATGAAACGAACAAAAATATAATAAAGGATGGGATCCAAATCTCCGCCCGCTTGCTGCGACGTTGCCTTACTTCCTAAAATTTTCACCGCTTCTGGTGGCGTATAGGCGTCTCGAAAGGGTCGATCACTCGTTAATGCCACATATTGAGAAACGAGCCGAAGCAATCGGCTTTCAAGAGTAAGACTGACCGATTTCATTTCGGCGCCCTGAGAGTGCTCAAAAATAGCAAGCAAACGCTCCAGTACCGGTCGACTCGCCCCTTGAAGTTTAATGAGTTTATAAACCCCCCCCGCTTGAGCTTCCACAAGACGCGTGTATTCCACCGGCGACAGC
>CAZSZT010000051.1:0-8386 GCA_964611175.1 uncultured Bacteriovoracaceae bacterium | reverse complement strand
GCCGATAAGTCACAAGGACCGATTAGTTAGTGATCTCAATCCCTTTATAAGAAAGGATCCGGAAGTAAAAGATAACCGTTCAACGTACCGGGTGAGCAGCCTCTATTATGATTCGGCATCTTTAAACTGTTATCATACGAAGGTTGATGGAGAAGCTTTGAGAGATAAACTGCGCATACGAGTTTATAACGAGAACAAAGATGGCATTTGCGCACTCGAAATAAAAAAAAAGATTCAGAATAGTATTTTGAAAAGAAGAGTTTTCATTAAACTAGAAGAAGCAAAGGCATTATTAGATCAACCCCTCTATTTTCATCAGGCCGGCCAAGAACTTAAGATCAACCCTGTTGTGAAAGAGGCCATTTTTTTGGTTCATCACCATAACTTGAAGCCACAAGTCGTGATTAGCTATACAAGAACTGCCTATGAAGGAAAATTTCACCCTCGTCTGCGCGTTACATTTGATCATGAACTCAGGTCACAAAAAGGGGATTTGCGACCCGAATCGAAAGTCGTTGGCCGTTTGGAAATTCCCTTAGGCTTCTGCGTTATGGAGATAAAATGCGATGGCGATTTGCCGCGATTTTTAAACCGTATTCTTAAAAAGCATAACTGCAACCTTCAAAAGCTTTCAAAATATTGCAGTGGCTTAGATAAACTATTTGAAGAACCATCAAGCTTCATAGAAAGTGAGGCCATAAGAAGGCCCTATCTTCTAATGTCGGATAATTCACGTTCGAAAATGGAGGAGCACAGCGCATACCGCGATAGCACCTGTATTGCTCTTTAATCCAGTTGGGAGCCAGTTCCAGTATTTTTTTTCGCTATCACACTGGACCAATAATAAGGTTGACTACTTAAACTTGGCCATAAAAGTTTAGGAACCCACCTTGAATGCTTCCCCAAAAAATAACCCATATATTTCGCCGCTAAGTGCATCAGGCCATAAGGAATAAAATACGGCTTTTCTTTTGCAAGCCTTCTAAACATCTCATGGGCGTAAGCCCTTCCCCGTTTCTCGTCATTGACTTCTGATAACAGCAGACTTTGGAGTCGTTTTCTCTCGTATCCGGCGTCGAAGTAGCGCTTCATTTCCTGTGCCAAGGTATAACGATGAGAGTGTCGAACCATAGCATCAGCGACATACGCAATTTTATGGCCTCGTTTGAGTAGTTTCGCGACGGCGACGGTGTCCTCCCCAAGAAGAACGGGATCAAAACCGCCAATCTCATCCAAAGCGGAATTCAACCATGCAGCGCAAGTGTCCGAGCAAAAATAAGTTAAGCAACCATAAATTCGAATATCCTCCTGACTCCGAATATGACTCTCGGGCGGATAATTAAAATCTCTTGGGAAGGCTTCAAAAAAATCTGCACCGTCATGAGGAAGTTGTCTGGCATAGCTAACAGCGGCTTTTCCCTCTATCAATGGACTCACCAACCGATCAATCAAGTCTTCATTCACAGGAACGGCGTCTTGAGTCATCATCACAACAATATCGGTATTGATTTTTTTTCGAGCATACTCACGAGTTAAACCATGATTGAAATCAGATTGTCTTATCACTTCAACGAAAGCTCCGCAATTTTGAGCATATTCAGCGCTTCCATCCTTGCTCTCCGAATCGACAACCAAAATCGGAATCTCGGGATAATACTGACGAAGTTTAGGTAAAATCCTCGGAAGATAATTTCGAGCCTTATAAGTAGGTATAACGATTCCAACGGAATGCATAAAAATTAAAAACTGCCCTTCAACGACAGTCCAAGATCAAAATAAAGTGGTTTCATGATACTCAAAGGTTGAAACACATACATCGACGAACCGCTCAGTGTCAAAGCCAACCGAGTGTCTTGGTATAAATCTCGTTGATTGTATAAATTAACGGCCAATTTTGGCCCAGCCATCGTAAAAAATCTTGTTCCCATATCATTCTCGGCGCCCTCCCAACCACCCCCTCCGAGAGCATAAAGCGTGGGATCAAAATAACTTCGTGGAAAAAATCTATACGCTCCACCCGTAAGTAAGGTCACCATTCCAATATTAGTCTTTCTGGAATTAACTCTTAAGGGGGCCATCCAGCCGCCAACACTAAAAACGGGCCCATAACGATCGTCAAAAAAATAATGATAGTTGACGTCCATTCCCACATAATTTTTCTGTCGAATCGTCGCGCCAGACTTCAATCGAAGGACAGGATAATAAATGCGAAAATCAATAAGATGCAAAACGGACGAAAATTCCGGCGTTACCGCCCCAAAAGATTTATGGATTGGAAGGAGTGCAATAAAGAAAAATAAAAAAAATCTCACGTTCTCACCGAGAAATAGCAATCGTAGTTGTTACAACTGCCAGAAACGTTGTCAAAATAGCCAAATGATCTTGCCAAAATTTAAATGTGACTTCGGGTACAAAAATCGTATCCCCTGGATCGATGGAGGGATTTTGTTTGATATCGATCTTTGCTCCAGATGCCTTATAAATCATAATTCCATCAAAATTAGCCCTTGAGGTGACTCCCCCTGCTGCGCTGATATAAGTACTATAGGGCGCTCCGATTTTGAATTTCTGAGGCCCGGGGACCTGGACTTGACCTGTTAGATAAACGAAATCCCCTTGAGCTGGATTATGTATCGGTGGATTTGGAAAATAAATTTGATCCCCATTTTTCAGAACAAAATCAAAATAATTAATCGATTGATTTTGATCAAAAAAATCCTGTTGGTCATAAAAATTTGTTTGAGGACCGTCATCTGTCAGCCGAGTAATAGAGACTTGCCCTTCTGTTCGGTTCGAATTGGCAAATCCCCCAAGCTCTTCTTCAATTACTTTCTGCAAAGAAATGTCTTCTTCAAATTGAAAGTTTCCAGGATGGTTAATATTTCCTTTAATCGTAACTTCATTTTTCTTAAACGGAACGAATATCGAATCTCCATCCATAAGAAACGGATTTCCAGAGTCATCTCCCTTCAAAATAAATTCTTGATAGTTAACGATTTTTGTTTTTTTTGTACTATCATTACGAATTTCAATACGGATTAAACTTGCATTCGCCGGAAGCCCCCCCATTTTAGCAAAAAATTCGCTTAATCGAGTCATAAGTGTTGCCGATCGTTCTCCATTCGAAGGTACGGCTCCACTTATTTTGACTTGAAACTCTCTCGGTTCATTCAGCGATACAGCTACGAGTGTGTTTCCCCCTAGGCGCTTCTTAACACTCTTAATAACTTCTTTTTTTAAATCTTTAAGCTTCAATCCTTTTACTTTAATGGCTCCAACCCCCGGAATGAATAGCTCGTAAGATGGAGAAACGTAAACTTTCGTACTCAGATCTTTTGCTCCCCATAAGTGAACATTAAGAGTATCGCCGGGGCCCAGACTGTATTCATCGATTTCAAAATTCGGGTTCCATTTAAAGGCTGGAATAAAACCAGACGATGGCCTTGAAGGCTGTTCACTTTCTATCCCCAAATGAGGTTTATCAGCCGAAACCGAGTCATCAAATGGATCATGAGATCTAGAGACCTGAGCGGTAACCGGACCTATCGCCAAAGTGAAGGTCAAAAGAAAGTCCAAACATCTCTTAAATAGCATAAAACTTAGTTTTATGCGGTGCTCGGTCCAAATGCAATCCGGGAATTGTGGCGATATACACTCGCGAAAACTTAGGCTAGTTTTTGAGGCTATATGGAAACTCCCAAAGATCGTGTTTTCACTCAGGAAACGCCGCAAGTTCTCGCTGTGATTCCTGCTCGAGGAGGTTCTAAAGGTATCCCCAGGAAAAATCTTATAAATCTGGCGGGAAAGCCTCTTATTGCCCATTCTATTGAACATGCAAAGAATTCCAGACTGATTAACAGAATCGTTGTCTCAACGGAGGATGAAGAAATCGCCGAGGTAGCTTTAGAATATGGGTCGGAAGTTCCTTTTCTAAGGCCCACAGAACTCGCCGAAGACGAAGTTTTGGATCTTCCAGTGTTCGAACATATTTTAAGAGAACTCCAAACAAAAGAAAGCTACCAACCGACGGTGGTTGTTCATTTACGTCCAACGGCTCCTTACCGAAAGCCAGAGTGGATTGACGAAGCTATCCAAAAATTAATTCAAGAGCCTCAGGCGGATTCTATTCGATCTGTCTCTGAGGTTCTTCAACATCCGTATAGAATGTTTACGATTGATTCGAACCGCTTCTTAAGTCCAATTATGAAACACGAGCATCCGGTCCCGTATCTTCTCCGGAGGCAGGATCTTCCTAA
The DNA here is from genome assembly GCA_964611175.1 of uncultured Bacteriovoracaceae bacterium. Taxonomy (GTDB): domain Bacteria; phylum Bdellovibrionota; class UBA2394; order UBA2394; family UBA2394; genus CAZSZT01. Next base: position 4,130 of record CAZSZT010000051.1, on the reverse strand, counting down.
GACGTTTTATTATAATTGCGTTATTGATGTCACAAGACCGAAAACAATTCTTGAAATGGAATCGATGACAGGAGACAAAATTTTACCCTACGTGATGGATAAAGATGATGTTTTTGATATTGATTCACCGAGAGATATCGAGTGGTTCAATTTTATTCGGAAAGGAACCAAATGAAAATCTTAGTCGTTGGCGCGGGAATGTACGTAACCGGTCGGCATGGAAGTGGTACAGGAACAATTCTGTCATCGCTCGCAGAGTTTTCGAAACAACACTCGGTTCAAAAGGTAACCATTATTGCCAACAGACCCGAAAATGAAAGTGAAATAAAAACTCAGACTTCACGAATTAATACGAAGCTAGAGACAGACCTGAACGTAGAGTACGTGGCACTCGGCAAAGAATCAAAAGCAGCTTACGAATCATTTGTCGAAACTCATTCGTTCGATTGCGCTATCGTATCGACACCAGATCATTGGCATCACTTCCACACTAAAAAGCTTTTAACTCAAAAGATTCCATGTCTTGTCGTAAAGCCATTATGCCCCACTGTCGAGGAAGTGGCTGATTTAATTCGAGAACAAAGCAAGAACTCTGTATACGGAGCGGTCGAATTTCATAAAAGATTTGATGAAACAAATCTTTATACAAAAAAAGTACTTCAATCTGGTGAACTAGGGAAAATTCTTTATTTTACCGTCGACTATAGTCAGAGAATTCATATTCCAATGGAAACATTCAAAGCTTGGTCGAACAAAACGAATATCTTTCAATACCTAGCCGTCCACTATGTGGATCTTATTTATTTCTTAACAGGCGCTACACCTATTCGATCGTCGGCCTATGGTACAAAGGGGATTTTAATTAAAAACGGAATTGATACCTTCGATTCGGTTAATGCCAGCATCATCTGGAAGGCCGATTCCTATGGAGATGAATTTATTAGCCAGTTTTCTGTTAACTGGATTGATCCTAATTCGACAAGTGCTATGTCCGATCAACGCTTTAAAGTGATTGGTACAAAAGGACGCCTTGAAGTAGACCAGAAGCATCGCGGTTTAGAAAAGGTTACAGAGAAGGGAACTGAACATCCAAACCCTTATTTTTCAGAATACTTAAAGGATACAAACGAGAAGTGGAAATTCTGTGGCTATGGCTATAACAGCATCGAACGATTTTTGCTTGATGTGAAAGACCTGACGGAAAAACGTGTGTCTCTTCAATTTTTAGAACAAAATCGTCCGACTTTTAAGAGTTCACTGATATCGACTGCTGTTATTGAATCGATTAATAAAAGTTTGTACGAACAATCGAACTGGATGCCCGTCCATGCTAAGACTCTCTAATACAATTTTAACAGAAGTCCTCCATATAAATTTAGCCAAAATTGGGGTGAACTCGCTGGCTTCAAGACATCTTGTTGATTCCATTGTGAGCACCTCTCTTCGGGGTACGGATTCTCACGGAATTAATTTATTTCCTCATTATTGGACAGTTCTCAACAATGGCCGAGTCAATAAAAACCCAGAACTTAAGTGGAAACAAACCAGCGCGACGCTTGGCATTCTGTCAGCGGACTATGCTCCTGGCCACTATTCCGGCGCGGTCGCAATGGAATACGCCATTCAGATGGCTGCTCAAAACGGTTCGGGCTTTGCGGTTGTGAAGGAGTCAACGCATTTTGGAGCGGCTGCCTACTTTGGATTGATGGCCGCAAGAAAAGACATGCTAGGATTAGCTTTCACAAATGCCGATGCTCTTGTTAAAGCGCCTAGTGCTCGAATTGCGTTTTTTGGGACGAACCCGATATGTGTGACAGTTCCTTTAGAGAGTGAAGAACCACTTTGTTTGGATATGGCAACTTCGCAGGTTTCTTGGAATAAAATCCGGATTCATAGATCTCTTAATAAAGCATTGGAACCAGGGTGGGCCTTCAATGATCGGGGAGAACCAGAAATGAACCCTCACGCAGCCAGATGCCTCAGTCCTTCTGGCGATTATAAAGGCTTTGGGCTTGGCTTTTTCGTGGAGGTTGTTTGTGGAATTTTAGCCCAAGGGCCCATTGGCCGAGAGATTGGTCCTATGTTTACCGATTTAGAAAAGAAGCGAAAAATTAGTCATTTTTTTGGGGCCATTGATCTTTCGAAGTTTATACCTATGGATGATTTTAAGAGTAGACTTCAAGAAGTGGTCCAATCGATCAGAGGCCTTGAATCTATGGACGATCAAAATGTTATGGTCCCTGGCGATCCCGAAAAAAAGACATTCGCCGAACGAATAACGAACGGAATTCCCATGGAGACAGATCGGTTCGAAGATTTTCTCAAAATTGACCCTGATTTTAAAAGAGCTGTTTTGTTATGAAATTGCTCTTTGATATTGTCAATTTCAACCCTGATGCATCTTGCCTTGATTCGAAAGACTGGATTCAAGCTCTGAAAGGAGGCACGAAATCTCTATTTTATCAATGGCTTTATCTTTATGTTTCTCTGAATAAAAAAATGACTTTGGGATTAACAGGGGCTGGCGCTGCAGACGTTTTGTATTTAAATCCAGAAGCCGTAGAATTAATTAACGAAAATCCAAATATCTTTGAACTCATCCACCGGCCCTTTTCCCATGATATTGCCCTTCTTCGAAGCCGAAAGGGTTTCGAAATCAATGTGGACTGTGGTTCTCGCTTACTGAAAAATGAATTTCGAAACGTTTCAAACTTTTTCCTTCCGCCGGAATTCATGTTAACGGCCGAACAAATACAAATTCTTTACGAAAAGGGATTTCAATCGGTCTTTATTAATTCTACCAGAATGAGAGAAAGCCATCCGAATGCCATTCCGACCACTCCCTATCTCGTAAAAGGGACGTTCCAATCACAGATTCCATGCATACCCGTCATGGGCCACCTCGTGAGACCTTACTTGGAAAGTCTTCAAAGATTTGATTCTCAAATCTGGAGAACCGAGGTGTCCAAAGTAGATATGGACAATATTTTCTTCTGGAGGGACGGAGAAAGTCCCTTTCTTATTCCCGATGGAATTGAACGAGAAAAGTTCTGGCTCAAAAATGAAACCCAGATGATCGAAAGAAAACATCTTTCAGAAATTTCGAAGAATCAGTGGATCGATTTTCTAAAGAGTAATGGGGAGCCACGAGTTTATCCCTTACACCCCTTTTCTGCCTGGCTAAGAGAATTCCGATTGATGGGATTTCTTCGGAGAATGTTTAGCTTAGAAAATAGTGTGCAAGAAATGGCCCCCGAGCAACTCAATCTATGGATGTATATGATTAATTCAGACGTTCTTTCATCGGTGGAGAAAAAATCGCCCCAAATCCTTCTTAAAAAAGACCAAGATGATGACCAAATGCTGGACTTTATCATTCGAAGAACAGACCGACACTTGGAAGGAGAGGAATGTATGGTTTTATTGGAGGAATATCATTCACAGAACATGGTAGAGCATTTGAAAAAAACTTCTCATCCAGAAGTATTGAAGTTAAATGCAAGGCTCAAATATCTGGGAGTGAAAAGTAAATATTAATGAGAGGCCTTAGAAAATCGCCTTATACTTTGTTTAATCACTTCCTTCATTCCTAACATTTTTAAAATTGAAACGCCTAGGGCTCGAAACTTACGCAAATCAAGTTTGTACATATAGTCGTAATAAGAATTTTTTAAGTATTGCTCAATTTCATTTATCCGATCATCGAACTCACTTGAATTAAGTTTATACAAATTATTTTTGTTCCAGCCTTTTTGTTTCTTTAATATGAAGGTCGCCGTTTCATCGCCATATACAACTTCTAAACCCAATGAAGAATAAAATGCGCATAAAAAATCTTTGTAAAAAAACTGAATAATATGGGCAATCTGAAAATATCTTGCAGGGTATCCATATAATAATTTTTTTGATTCCAAACTAAAAAGCCCTGGAACTTCAATTAAAAAAAAGCCGCCTTCTCCAATACATTCAACAAGATTCATCATCTCATTTGCTGGATCTAAAAAATGCTCCATGACATGAGACAATATTATTAAATCCGGGCAAAATTCTTTGATCTGATCGGAAGTATTCCCAGCGATTCTCAAATCCATTCCCTTTTGTCGACCAAATTTTAAGTAGGATTCGTCGTA
>CAZSZT010000050.1:4641-8415 GCA_964611175.1 uncultured Bacteriovoracaceae bacterium | reverse complement strand
CGCCTTGGTAACTGGCAAAATTAAAATCTCAGGATCAAAAATATTAGCCCTTCAACTCCACAAACTTTTATCATGAATCTACTCGATCTTATTAAGACCAAGGCGTACGAACGAAAATCCGTTATCTTAGCTTCCGGCAAGCCATCCAATTTTTATATGGATGTAAAGCGAGTAAGTTTAACCGCCGAAGGATGCGTGCTGATTGGACAAGGACTCTTCGAACTCGTTCAAAAAAATTTTCCAAAAGCCCAGGCCGTTGGGGGACTGACGCTGGGGGCCGACCCCCTTGTAACGGCCGTCGCCTATACTTCCCAGCTTGCCGGAAGACCTTTGGATGCTTTCATCGTCAGAAAGGACGCCAAGGGACATGGGACCGGAAAAATCATCGAGGGCGGGCATTTGCTTCCTCCTCAAACGAATGTGGTCATTCTTGAGGACGTCGTGACAACGGCAGGTTCCAGCCTTGAAGCCATAAAAAAGGTTGTTTCTCACGGTTGGAACGTTTTAGGGGTGGCGGCAGTAGTCGATCGCGAAGAAGGAGGAAAGGAAAACCTTCGAAGGGAAGGTTACGCGCTTTATAGCTTGTACCGACGTGCTGATTTTGGGAACTTAGATGAGAAATGATTAAAAGCCTGGCATTACTTTTTCTTTGGAGTTTTTTTCTTGCGGGGTGTTCGTCCCACGAACACAAAGCTTATCAACCCCGTGAACGGCATTTTTTAGATGCCTTTTTTGGTGCTGATTCGTACTCGGAAGTTTTTGAAAATCATACTCTTGAGAGACGGGTCCACTCTGAGTTTGAGCCTGTCATGACGGCCTATGCGACTCTGTGGGATCAAGATATGCGCCAAGCTTATATTCAGGAAATGTCCGCGCAGTTTCGACTCGGAGAAGATGAACAAAAGAAATTAGCGGAAGAACAGCTCCACGAAGATGAAACCTTCTTTGTTTTTATTGTTTCCGCTGCGACACGAGAACCGGATTGGAACGATCTCGAAAGAAAGAAGAGCCTGTGGCGCATCACTCTCGAAGATGAAGAATCGAATGTGCAAATAAGCCCAGAACGTATTGAAGTCGTTTCTCAAAAGGATGAGAGGTCTCGTTATTTTTACCAAAAAATGAATGTTTTTAACAAAACATATCGCATTCGATTTCCGAAAGACCCGCTTCGTGGTGCATCCCCCGTTGTGCTTCATATTGCAGGACCTCGTGGGGCGATCGAGTTTCCGTTCGACGTACAGAAGTAAATATGAATGCCCCCAAACGATTTCGCATCCCGCTCATTCGAAAATCGGATTTTTATTTGTTGCCGAATCTTCTGACATTAAGTCGAGTGGTAGCCATCCCCCTTGTGATCTTTCTTACCTATGAGGAGCATAATATGTGGGCCGCAGTTATTTTTGCCCTAGCCGGACTTTCGGATTATATCGATGGCTGGATTGCACGAAAATATCACTATGAATCGAAGCTGGGAATGCTTCTAGATCCCCTTGCCGATAAACTGATTATTATTTCAACAATGATTATGCTCTTATGGTTAGGCCGTTTGGATGTTCATATTCTGGACTGGAACCTCGAACTCCTTCCCCCCATTTTGGTGATCGTCACCGTTGGAAGGGAAATGGCTATCACCGGTCTACGAGCGATCGCTTCGACGGCAGGAGTCTTAATGCCGGCCGATCGTGGGGGAAAATTTAAAACATGGATTCAGTTTTTTGCGATTCTTTTCTTAATTATGGACTGGCAGGATCTGCGTTTATTCGGACAATCCCTGCTCTGTTTTTCGGTCATCCTCGCGCTCTGGTCCGGAGTCCGTTATACCCATCGTTTTGTTCGCAATTTACCGTCCTAAAGACCCCCTATTTTTAACGTTATCGTTAGGCTTTTGACAGGCTACGCGATCATTCCATTATTTCGTATACTTAAGAGTTGGACACCTAAAGGGGATTGAGATTATTTGAACGAAGACGATCTTATGTCAAAAAAAGTTCAGACTCTTCATACAAGGGCCAATGATCCGTATTTTAAACTTGGGCCTGAAATTCTTTTAAAGATTCACAATCTCATGGTGAAAGCGCGTGTTCTTGAGGAGCGCCTGATCAAAATGAGTAAAGGTGGAGACGGATTTTTTTGGATCGGGGGTCCTGGTGAAGAAGGGTTTAATGTTCCTCTTGGGCTTCAGGTCAAAAAAGGGCAAGGCCTAGATGACGACTACCTTCATCTCCATTACCGAAGTAGTGGCATTATTTTGGCGATGGGAGCTCCTGTTATTGATACGGTTCGTCAAATGAGAACGACCGCCACGGATCCCTACTCCAAAGGGAGAAATTTCGTTAATCATTACGCGATTCCCAAATGGAATGTGATGCCTGTAAGCCCAACTATTGAGACTCAGTATTCGACCTGCATTGGGACGGGGATTGCACAAGCCCATTTTGGCGGAGAAGGCGTGACAATCGTCAATGGTGGGGATGCGGGTTCTGCGGAAGGTGATTTTCATTCCTGTCTCGTCTGGTCGAACCGCCCTGCGTTGCCACTTCCCATTTTGATCATTGTTGTGAATAACGGATTTGGAATATCCACGCCGGCAAGCTCTCAGCATGGTGAAAAGAATATTTCGGATTGGGCCAAAACATTTGGAATGCCCGGAAAAACCATTAATGGAAATGATCCGGTCGAATCCTTTTTCGCAATTCAAGAAGCTTTTGCTTACTGTCGAAAAGAACGAAAGCCTTATCTTTTAGAGGCTCAAACGAGTCGGCTTTATGGCCATTCGTCCTCTTCTGGAGCGAATCGAATCAATGAGCCCGATTGCATTCAGGTTTTCGAAGAGCAGCTTATAAAGAAAAATTTTATTACCAAACAACAAATTCAGGAAGTTTGGGAAGAGAACCGCCGCGAATGCGACCTTGCATACCAGCAAGTAAAGCAAGAGCCTTATCCGAAAGCGGAAGATATCTGGAATGATATTTTTGTTGAGGGAATTGGCGATGATTATCCAAAGAAAGGCGGAAGTTAGACGTGGCGAATATGGCGCAGGCCATTCGAATGGCCCTCCACTACGGCGAAGAAAAGCTCGGGGTAAAAGAAATTTTTGGAGAAGACGTCGGTGCCCCTTTGGGGGGAGTCTTTACGGCGACTCAAGGATTGAAGACGGCCTGGAACTCTCCTTTGGACGAGCGTGGAATTGTAGGAGCGGCTTTAGGTCTAGCCTGGGCCGGATCTCGACCGGTCGCCGAGATTCAATTTGTGGATTATATTTTTAACACCATCGATCTATTGAAGCTGTGCGGAAATTCGCTTTGGGCTTCGGGTGGAAAATTTAAAACCCCGCTGGTCATCATGACTCCAACAGGCTCTGGAATTCATGGGTCGCTCTACCATTCACATTCGTTTGACGCGATCGCTTCCAAATTACATGGAATGAAAGTGGTCTGCCCCTCGACCCCTCTCGATGCTTACGGCTTGATGATTTCATCGATCAAGGATGATAACCCCGTTTTGTATTTGAAACCCAAGGCTTTACTTCGGGCGAAGGGCGAAGAACTGATTCCTGGAGAACCTTCCGATGAGCGCAACCTTAAGGAAATGATCGACGCCCCTATTGGAGATCGATCGAGTTGGGTACCCCGATGGCCCCATTTGGAGGAATACGAAGTCCCGATTGGGAAAGCCAAAATATCTCATGAAGGTACAGATGCCACGATTGTTACTCACGGACGTTTGGCCCCTATTTGTATGGACGTTGCGAGGGATATTGCATCCAAGGAAACT
>CAZSZT010000050.1:0-4631 GCA_964611175.1 uncultured Bacteriovoracaceae bacterium | reverse complement strand
AGTGGAAGTCATCGATATGCGAACACTGATCCCCTATGATTGGACGACGATTAAAGCTTCCATTCAAAAAACCGGGCGCGTCCTTTTCGTCAATGAAGAGACGGAAATCACGAATTTTGCGGAACATCTTTTGCGTCGATGTATTGATGAGATGTTTTATGAACTTTCCGTCCGACCCCGACTTCTTGCCGGGAAGGCGATTCCGGGAATCGGGCTATCCCCTATTCTGGAATACGCATCAGTTCCTCAAAAAAATGATGTTGAAACGGCCTTAAAAGAACTTTTAAACGACCCCGCCTGATTTTTAATTCTATTAATATTAATAAATACAAGTACTTATTTATATTTTTAGAATAATTCTAATATTAGTTTACTTTCTAAAATTTGTTGTTATTCTAAATATGTGGTGACATTAAATACATCTGAACTCAAGGAACGTCTTAAAGGGGCAGACATCAACCCCTCCGCGCCTCGTTTGGCCATCGCGAGCTTCGTCTGCAATACCATGAGCCATCCGACGGCAGAAGATGTCAAAAGGGAGGTTGAAAGATCTTTTCCAAGTGTTTCTCTTGCCACGGTTTATAACACCCTTAATCTCTTTGTCGAGAAAGGTATCCTTCGTGAAGTGAAAGATCCAGCGACAAAGTCCGTGCGTTATGATCCCAACGTCAAACCCCATTACCATTTTATCGATGAAGAAACCGGAGCAATGATGGATTTGGACCCTCGAGTTTTAAGAATTAATCCCGATTTGAATCTTCTTGGAAGGGATTTTCAAATCACCGGAATCGAAGTGACCTTGCGAGGTCATAAAAAAAGTAAATAGCTCAATGAAATAAAAGGAGAATGCAATGTCCAATACGACAACAATACCAACAACGACGCCCACTCAACAGGGAATGCTTACCGTCGGGGATCGCTTTCCTAATTTTAAATTAGAAGCGACGGTATCGATTGATAAAAAACTAGACGATAATTTCAAGACGATTTCGCTGGATGATTCCAAAGGAAAATGGCGCGTTGTTTTCTTTTGGCCACTGGATTTCACCTTTGTTTGTCCGACAGAAATCGCCGAGTTCAACAAAAATCATTCTCAATTTAAGGATCGAGATACGGTTCTTTTGGGTGCAAGCTGCGATTCGAAATTTACTCACTTAGCCTGGAGAAAGGATCACGCGGATTTGAAAGGCCTGCAATTTCCGATGCTTGCGGATTACAAAAAGGAACTCTCCACCGCTTTAGGAATTCTTCACAAACAAGCAGGAGCTCCCCTTCGCGCGACCTTCATCATTGACCCTGATAATCTTATTCGTTGGGTCGATGTTTGTGATTTATCGGTTGGCCGAAGTGTTCAAGAAGTGATTCGCGTTTTGGATGCTCTCCAAACCGGCGAACTTTGCCCTTGCGGCTGGGAAAAAGGCGACCCCACACTTAAAGTCGCCTAATATTTTTGATGAGCGCCCCCAAATTCCCGGGGGCGCTGGTCCTGGAGGTCTTCGATGGAACTCGATTCAGTTTTCCAAAACTTTGAAAGCCCCACCCAAAAAGATTTAAAACTTAATTTTAAAAAATTTTTTCTCGAATCGGGATTGACTCCCAAAGATGCGGGTTTCGTCATGCTTGCTTGCGCCTACTCGGTGAACGCCAAACCGCTGATCGAATTTGGAATTTTGCATTTAAAAACCCACGGAGCGTCGGACGAGGAAATTGCGGAAGTCAAAGATGCGGCCGCGATCATGGGAACCATGAATGTTTATTATCGGTTTCGGCACTGGGTGCCGAAAGAAACCTATCAAAAGCCGGCGGGCTTACGAATGAATGTGATGGCCCGACCCGTTACCGGCAAAGCGAGTTTTGAACAGATGGCACTCGCCGTAAGCATGGTCAATGGATGCGAAGCTTGTGTTAAATCTCATGAGCAAAGCGTTCTTCAGCATGGGGTTACAGAAGACCAAGTTCATGATATTGCAAGATTGGCCGCTACGGTAAAGGCTCTGGAAGTTCACCTAAGATAGACGAAAGGAACAGAACGATGACCCTCCTCAGTACCAAAAATGATATGCCTCATACAACCCGCGAAAAGGTTGTAGAAATTTTAAATGAACGACTTGCAGATGCTGTTGATTTTTATCTACAGGTCAAAAATGCTCACTGGAATGTGAAAGGCCCTCAATTTATTGCTCTTCATGAATTATTCGATGAAGTCGCCGGGCATTTTGTGGAACATATCGATCTCATTGCCGAACGAGTTGTTCAGTTAGGCGGATTGGCGGAAGGAACGCTCCCGGCCATCTCCAAAAGAACAAGTTTGCCAACTTATAGGGCGGAACTGACCGATGGCCCCGATCATCTCGCTGCCTTAGTCGGATCTTTAGGCAGTTTTGCAAAGTCCATTCGTTACGATATTAATCGCACCAACGAACTCGGCGATGCTGGTACGGGAGACCTATGTACAGAAGTGTCACGATCCGTTGATAAAGACCTCTGGTTCCTCGAATCGCACCTTCATAAGAAGTGAGTTTTTTAGAACCTTTTCCTTTTCCTAACCCCTGAAATAAAGGTAAAAATGTCCATTAGTTCTTTTGAGGACTGTTTATATTGCGGGAGTAGCACAGTGGTAGTGCGTCTGCTTGCCAAGCAGAAGGTCGCGGGTTCGACCCCCGTCTCCCGCTGATCTTGAAATACTTCGATAATACAAAAATTCCTTCACCAACAAATTCTATCCGAGAACCCGCGACCCCGGTCGCGTCTGGCTGAAAGCCAGCCTCCGGCTGGACGACCCCCGTCTCCCGCTGATTCTGGGTAAAACCATAGACTTATTGCCCCCACTCCCTGCTAGTGATCAGCGTTCGATCAGATAAGGCAAAGCCTCTTCCATACTCGTTTTGCCGCGGCGGAGGTATTCGCGGAGGAGAACGGGGAATCCGATATGTTTGTGTTTTTTGGCGATCAAGCGAAGCTGCGATTGTTTTTGGCCGGCGGAGACGGCATCTCGAAAATCACTTTTGACATCGAGAACTTCAAAAATAGGAACTCGCCCCTTGTATCCGGTCATATGGCAGTGGCTACAACCGGATGCTTGGTAAAAAACATCTTTCTTTATTTGTGCTGGAGTAAATCCAATTTCCAGAAGAAGCTGCTTTGAGTGTTTTTCAGACTTTTTACAATGATCACAAAGAAGACGAATGAGTCTCTGCCCAATCACAAGGTTAAGAGCGGGACCAATATAATAAGACGGTACACCCATATCTTCGAGTCGAGTGACGGCCGAGATCGCATCGTTTGTATGCAAGCTGCAGAGGACCAAGTGACCCGTCATGGCCGCCCGCACGGCAATCGAAGCTGTTTCCTCATCTCGAATTTCGCCAATCATGATAACATCCGGATCCTGCCTCAGAACGCTCCTTAAAATTTTAGCAAACGTATGCCCCTTATCACTCTCCACCTGAACCTGAGAGGCTCCTGGAAGTGAAATTTCAATGGGGTCTTCAATCGTAATGACATTACGAGACATATCCGCAAGCTGGCCAAGAATGGCGTAAAGAGTGGTTGTTTTCCCCGAACCCGTCGGGCCGGTAACGATCATCATCCCATGAGGCATCTTAAGCTTCTGCTTGATCACTTCGAGATAAAGTTTTGGAATATTGATCTCGCTCAAACTTGGAATCTGCTGACTATCGCGCGCAATCCGTAAGACGACACGCTCGCCGAATTGGGAATTCAAAATCGAAACCCGAAAATCAATTTGGTTCTTATCGTTCAACTTTAAACTTAATCGACCATCGATGGTCGATTTCCTTTCGCCAATGTCGATATTGGCCATGACTTTCATTCGCCCAATAAAGGTGGAATAGACATTTTTTGGAAAAGATGCCGCTTGATAAAGCTTTCCATCGATTCGAAAACGAACGACCACATTGGCATCGAAAGGATCGATATGAACATCCGACACCCTGAGTTCCGCCGCACGGCTCAAAAGCCGATTGATAAAAGGAACGACGGTTTCAGGCGTAAGCTTGGCAACGAAGGATTTGAATTCCGACTGAAGCGAGTCCGATTGCCTACTTTTTGCTTTGGCATTTTTTTCTCCGTAATATTCAGCCCAAGCAGATTCTAGGAATTCCTTTCCGACTTCCACAATGTCCAAGTTCATGCCCAACTTGAATTTAATTTCATCGATCGATGCAATATCTCGAGCATCCAGAACCCCGAGTTTTAGTGTTTTAGTCGCTGCATCGACGGAGATCGGAATCACTCCAGCTTTAATAGCCAGAGTCGCCGGAACAAGTTCTATGGCTTCTTTTGAAACAGACATCGGAAGTTCCCCGCCGGAACTTCCCTCCACCGAGGATACTCCGCCCATCGTTTCAAGTTGCTCGGAAAGGGCGGAGATCAATTGATCTTCTTTAAGAATCCCCATATCCAAGATCACTCGCCCAAGAAATTCTCCCGATTCCTTTTGCTTCTTAACGGCCTCGGCGAGTTGCTCGCTCGAGATATACCCCTTTTCGACAAGTAAATTGCCTATCGGAGTAACACTTACAGCTTCGGGCTTGGGCTGCAAGAAAGTCTGGGAGAGGTCATCGGCACCCGTGATTCTCAGTTTTTCAAGGGCTGGGTTCTCGGCCTCC
>CAZSZT010000049.1:0-8453 GCA_964611175.1 uncultured Bacteriovoracaceae bacterium | reverse complement strand
CATACTACCGACGCCGATGCGGAAGTTCCTGAAGACTACTTTTCTCGTCTCCAAAATAAAGACAGCCCTTTAGCAACCGCCCTTCTCTACCCCTTCCATCACAAGAATTCAGAAGATGAATTCTGTACCCAAGCGATTCGACTTTACGAATTTTTTCTCCACTATTATGTGGCAGGTCTTAGATTTGCGAGTTCTCCTTATGCCTATATGACCATTGGAAGCACCCTGGCAATCGATGCAGAAGCTTATGCTCACGTTCGAGGAATTCCTGATCGGCAAGCTGGCGAAGATTTTTATGTTCTTAATAAATTAAGAAAGATAGGTCCTGTCGAAAGTATGGATTCAAAGCCCATCTTATTGAGTTCTAGGATTTCTGATCGAGTTCCTTTTGGAACGGGCACAGCGATTCAAAAAATTTCTACACTCTTAAGAGAGAAAAAAGATTTCAAAATCTATAATCCCGAGATTTTTAAAAAACTGAAAAGCTATCTTCAAGAAACTAAACGAGAACTTAAGCCCTTAAAAGGTCTTCATCCCTTTGATGTACGGTTCGATGCCTTTAAAACTCTCAAGTTCATCCATTCGCAACAAAAGGATTATGCTGATCTTCCCTGGAAACAAGCGATTTTACAGGCACCCTTTCGGGTTAAAAACCTCGCCGTAGCCCCATTGACCGATAGCTCAAGCGGCCTTATAAAGGAGACCTTATGAGCAATAATTTTAACGATATCTTAGTAGAGCTTGAATTCACTCCGAATCCAGACACCCTTAAATACAAAACCAATCAAACACTCTTAAAATCGGCTGCCGCTAATTTTCCAACTCGAGAATCGGCAAAAGGAAAATCTCCTTTAGCAGAAGAGCTTTTTGCTTTCCCTGAAATTTCTGCGGTGATGGTCGGACGAGATTTTGTGACGATCACTGTTAAAAATCAGGATACTCTCCAAAAATTGAATGAAAATGTTATTACCTGCATTCGAAGTTTTTTAGCGTCTGGAGCTGAGGCCGTCGCGCCTCAAACTCCGGCTTCATCAGAAGCCTTGTCCGAAATTGAGCAAAAAATCGTCAAAATTCTGGATGAAGAAATTCGCCCAGCCGTTGCCCAAGATGGTGGAGATATTAGTTTCGAAAAGTTCGAAGATGGATTTGTCTATCTCCGAATGCAAGGCGCGTGTTCCGGCTGTCCATCCTCGATGATGACCCTTAAAATGGGCGTGGAAACCCGCCTCCGAGAGTCCATTCCCGAGGTTCAGGAAGTTATTCCCGTATAAAAATCTCCTCCTTTCAATTGAGCGAAATCTAAGCTAGTAAACCGGAATGAAAATTGTCCTCCTATGGAGCGGGGGTTTGGATTCGACGACCGCTCTTTTTCAGCTTCGAGCCGAGGGTCATGAGGTAAAAGGCCTTGCGATTAATTATGGGCAGCGGCATCGAAAGGAACTCGATGTCGTGAGACGTTTGGGAAAAGATTTGAATTTGGATTATAGAATTGTGGATCTTTCAGGCGCCAGGGAACTCTTTGCAGGCAGCTCGCAAACGAGTGATATCGAGGTTCCCGAAGGTCATTATCAAAGCGAAAGTATGAAAATAACCGTTGTTCCCAACAGAAATATGGTGATGCTCTCTTTGGCAACGAGCTGGGCGCTGAGTTTAGGTTACGGGGGAGTTGGATATGCCGCCCATGCGGGAGACCATACGATCTATCCTGATTGTCGACCGAAATTTGTGGCGAGCATGAAGTCCGCTATCCATCTTTGTGACTGGAATAAAATTGAACTTCTTACTCCCTTCCTTAAATTGACAAAATCAGAAATTGTAAAAAGAGCTGTACAGCTGAACGTTCCTCTTGAATGGACCTGGAGTTGTTATAAAGGGCTTGAACATCATTGCGGAAAATGCGGGACCTGTGTGGAAAGAAAAGAAGCCTTTCAATTGGCTGGGGTTGTTGATCCCACACTCTACGGAGGAGAAATATGAGTACTTGGCGGCTCGAAAAGGAATTTCGATTTGAGGCAAGCCATCAGCTTTTACGACATGATGGAAAATGTCAGCGTCTTCATGGACACTCTTGGAGGGGAAAACTCATATGTGAATCTCATTCTTTACAATCGAATGGTCCCCAGACGGGAATGGTGATCGACTTTTCCGAAATGTCAAAAGCCATACATCCCCTCGTTGAAAAATATCTTGATCATTGGCACCTCAATGAAACGACGGGCTTAGAAAATCCCACAGCAGAAGAACTGGCGAGATGGGTGTACGATCGAGTAAAACCTCATCTTCCACAATTAACCGCCGTCTGCATTGAAGAAACGTGCACAGCACGTTGTGAATATAGACCATGAAAACGTACTTTATTAATGAATGGTTTTTGAGCCTACAGGGCGAGGGAGTTCGTGCGGGAACTCCGAATATCTTTCTTCGATTTGGTAATTGTAATTTACGCTGCTCGACAAAACGAGAGGGCTTTGATTGCGATACGGAATTCACTTCAGGCCGTCGATGGACCCTCGACGAAATCATGACCCATTTAAAAGAACTGGGAAGTTGCCCTTGGATTATCTTAACCGGAGGAGAACCGGCTCTTCAAGTCGATGACGAACTTATCGATCGACTTCGCAACGAGGGTTACAAACTTGCCATTGAAACGAATGGAACTCAAAATATCAGCCAAAAAATAGATTGGATTACGGTCTCTCCTAAGGTAGCCGAGCACGCTCTCAAACAGCGAACCGCCCATGAAGTAAAGTACGTCCGAAGTTATGGTATGGGAATTCCTCAAACGGTTGTGGAAGCCCAGCATTATTTGATTAGTCCGGCTTTTGAGGGAAATATTTTACCCACCAGAAATCTGGAGTGGTGTATGCAACTCGTGAAAGAGAACCCTCGCTGGAGACTTTCCATTCAAATGCATAAGTTTTGGGGGATTCGTTAGGAGGGTCGATTTTCCTCATTCGATCGCCGGAATTCGCGTGGAGTCCCTTGAATCCTATTTTCCGTTTGAAGCATCATTAAGTTGGCTTCCGCGAGAGATTCAAAAGTACCCGCATCCGTCCATCTTCCCTGACAGAGGCTATATTCAAGACACTTTCGTTTCAGATAAATATTGTTAACGGCGGTAATTTCCAACTCTCCTCGATCTGAGGGAACGATTCCTCGTATGATATTGAAAACATTTTGATCATAAAAATAGAGCCCAACAACCGCATAGGAAGATTTGGGATGTTTCGGTTTCTCTTCAATCTCTATCACTTGAGTTTCGTCTAATGCCGCAACCCCATATCGCTCAGGATCCCCCACTTCTTTCAGAACAACACGGGCTCCCTCCTTTTGCTTTAAGAACTCCTTTACATAGGAAGAAATGGAATATTCAAAAATATTATCTCCGAGCATCACACAGATTCGGTGATCGCCAGCAAAATTTTCCGCAAGTGAGAGTGCCTGGGCAATTCCACCCGCACCCTCCTGAACTCGATAGGTTAAAGAACAGCCAAATTGAGTGCCACTTCCTAGGCATTGAACGACGTGGCCCATATGCTGAACCGAAGTGACCACCAAGACCTCCGAAATTCCCGCTGAAACCATCTGTCGAATGGGATGAAAAATCATGGGCTCCCGACCGACAGGCAAAAGGTGTTTATTGGTTGCTATCGTTAACGGAGAAAGCCGAGTTCCTTGCCCCCCCGCGAGAATGACACCCTTCATTTTTGTCGACATCTCACCATTGTATCCGATGACACGCGCGCCATAGGAAGGCCCCGCGACGCTATGTCTAATCGTTAAACAATCTCATCGTCTTGTCGCGTCGGATCAATTTTCTTGAGAAAGAGAACGAAATTCCCCATACAATCAAAATTGCAAACCTCTAAACTTGGAACGGACGCAACCAGCTCATTGATTTGATCTGCAGAAAACACATGAACAATGGGATTAAGCAGAGCGTCGGCCACTCCCACTCGATTGCCGAGATCCCCTCGAAGGCTTACTCTTAATTCCTTTAGAGCGCTCCATACAAGTTCAATTGTGTTTGCTTTTCGTTGAAGCATTTCGGCTCTTAATTTCTCTATCTCTTCCCTGGCATGAGTGGAATAGACCATGAGGCGTAAAATGCCACCCGGCTTAAGTGCCATGGCTAACTTTTCAAGTGCAAGCTTTGGAGAAACGGTATGATGAAGAACCCCATAACAATCAATGGCATCAAAGGCTTCAGAATACTTCGACTCCATAATATCTTCCGTTTTTAAAAGAACATTATGCATTCCATATAATTGAAGGCGTCGCTTCAATATTTTAAGAGATTGAGAAGAAAGGTCTGTGGCCAAAATTCGAGCGCCAATATTACGCCTTGCAAACATCAACGGAGCAATCGTTCCACATCCGGCAACCCATATCTCCTTGGCGGGGCGATCAAGACCCCAAGTTGAAGTGTCTACTGATTTTAAGTCCTCCCATCGAGCCGCCGCAAAAAGAGGGTAAGCAGGATAAGGAAAGCGTTCATAATGTTCGGCTACTGAAAGATGATATCCGGAAATCATAAGAGGCGGCCGCTTTCTACCATATGTTTCACCGTTCGATAAGCCGAATTGTAGGCCGTGATAATCGATCCACCCAATTTCCCACAAACAAGATCGCCCACTAAATAAAGCCCGGAAATATTTGTCTGTCCTTCGTTTCCATATTTCGGAAGATTGTTTTCACAATCGATTCCAATGGTTTTCAAGAAATTAATCGGAGTCGTTCCGCCGATTGCATAAACAAGATAATCAAAAGTTTCGGGATGGAATTCTGAATTCATAAAGTGCGCACAAGGCTTTCCGTTTTGGTCCGTCACCTCCTTAATTTCATGCTCCATCCATAATTTTAATTTTCTTTCGGCGACTAATTGCTGAACCATTTCCTTATTTCGATCCATCATTCGATCGAGATTTGAAGAGCGAACCATCAGGGTGACATCATTTTTCTCTTGCACCAAAACTTCAGAATATTCCGCCGAGGTATCTCCCCCCCCAACGACCCCGACCTTAGCTCCTTGGATTTTTTCACCGGTAATATCAAAGTGAATAAGGCTCTTCAAACTCGATGGAAGTTTATACGCGGGTTTATTCGGCCGACCAAGGATGCCAATGCCAATGGCTACAAATGCGCCGGTGACTTTCTCGTGTCCGTACAAGACTTCAAAAATTCCTTCCTTTTGGCTCACCTTGTAAACCTCGGCCTGGTAACGCATTTGAAGATCATATTTTTTAATTAAATCATCAAAATAGGTTAGCGTTTCTGCCTTCGTAAGATCAGGAAAACTCGACAGATGACCATGGGTTTCCACTGGTAGATTCTTATAATTCGCGATGGTCATTTTTTTATCAGGATAAAATCGTCGAATCGCTTCTATGGGCTGTGGCCCTTTTTCAAGCACCAAAACCTCCGAAGCCTTAAGTCCCATTTCGATACCTTCGATCGCCACAGCGATGCCTGCAGGTCCTCCCCCGACGGAAATGATCTTGTAGTCTGCGCTCATGAGATAACCCTAACACTTTGCTTCTTAGAATTAACACTATTTGGCGAAAATGCCGTCAATTCCGGCGTTCCATCTAAAAACCAATCGGCCCATTCAAAGCCTTGCATGAAGGTATGATCTTGATTCGAAACTTCATACTTCCAAGCACCAAAACGCCCGCGAGAATAAATCGAATGCTTTGAAAGAAAATCCCAGAAAGAATGGATATGCCGGTCACGGTCAAGCGTTGGAGTTGGATAACCAAAATTCACCTTGAAATACCATTTTGAAATAATTTTATCGTTTGGCGTAATTAACCGTGTATTTCGAAGTCCTTCAATCGTTTGTTCAATAATCTTTGTTTCGTCCACATATTTTTGCGTCGATGAGGAGGTCTCACACATCAAGCTCCACATATTACCAGGATCGGGCACATTCTCCGGCGAGTAATTGGAAAAAACAGTGACTCGATAAAAAGGACAATCCGATTCTGGAAAATACATCCAACATTTGGTGCTTAAATGTGCCGGAGTTTTTCCTTTTAGGCCAATGCCCACAATATGCGTCTTCGACGATTTAAGTGGCAGCGAACCGCTAAAAGCGGTAAGCCTTTTAAGCGTTACCAGGGGAATGGAAGAAAGAATGACATCGTAAGTTTCGGTTTTTTTGTTTTTAAATCGAATTGTTTTCTTATCGAGATCAATCTCCTTAACTTCATGCCGAAATGAAATATTTTCTTCGCCAATAGACTTTGAAACCGATTTCCAAATCGCACCCGTTCCACCTCTTTTAGGAAAGCGAAAGACGGCATTTGGCCCCCAAGAAACGTCGTCCCGCTTTTCCTGAATATTCCTTTTGATCCGATCAAGGTCAACGGTGGCCACTCGTTCACCAATCCAGTGATGACTAAGCTTTTCGGGTGGATAAGCCCATACTTTAAAATTGTAGGGGCGCATAAATACTCTTGAAATTCCCTGACCAAACGACTGATCAATCCAGCTCCCAAAGTGTTTAAAATCATTCTCTCCAGTTCTGTTTTCCAACCCCGCCATACATTCATTGCGAATCTCGTCGGGAAGTCGCCACAAATTATTTTGAAAGGGATATGGAATGAATTGGCCACAGACCCATACCCAGGATTCCCTTTGATGCGTCAGCCAACCATCGGGCAAAACGGCATCCATCACCCGATCGAAGTCTTCATAATGAGAAAACTGAACATGCCCTCCGACATCCCAGGTAAACCCTTCGCTGTCCTGATAGCTAGACGCCAAACCTCCGGGCTGGCCGGATGCTTCAAAAAGATGAAAATCCTTAAAACCTCGCTCCTTTAATCGCCAAGCGGCTCCTAGACCACACGGACCCGCCCCCAAAATACATACCCTCGGCATTCCTGTATTATGCCCTTCTTTGCAGGTCGGATGCGATAAAAGTTTTTTCCGTCTCATTTCGGCGGGCAGTACTGGATTCATGGCCACGCATCGATTAGATTCTTGAGACAAAACAATGAGTGCCCCGAAAGACATACAATCTGCTTCTCCCCTTCGCGGATCAAAGATCTATGTCGCCGGTCATCGAGGCCTAGCGGGTTCCTCCGTCGTCCGACTTCTTCAGAGACAAAATTATACGAATATTCTGACACAAACGAGACGCGAACTTGATTTACGTGACAATGATAAGGTTCAAGAATTTTTTGACAGGGAACGCCCAGAATTTGTGGTTCTTGCGGCAGCCAAAGTAGGAGGGATTGGAGCAAATTCCACATATCCTGTAGAATTTCTTTTAGAAAACCTCCGTATTCAAAATAATGTTATTGCGGCAGCCGCGAATTTTGGAGTCAAAAAATTAATATTTTTAGGAAGTTCCTGCATCTATCCAAAAAATGCAAAGTATCCGGTTACAGAAGATCAACTTCTAACCGGCCCGTTCGAACCAACCAATGAAGCTTATGGATTAGCCAAGGTCGCTGGGATCAAACTTTGCCAGTATTATGCAAAACAATATGGAAAGAATTTTATTTCTCTTCAACCCACCAATCTTTATGGACCGAATGACTACTATGATTTTGAAAATTCTCATGTTATCCCGGCCATGCTCTTAAAAGTCTTAAAGGCAAAAAAGGAGGGGCAGAAATCTGTAACCTTTTGGGGCTCAGGAATTGCGAAACGCGAATTTCTTCATTCCGATGATCTGGCTCGCGCCATATTACTCTGCTTAGAAAAGTATGACTCTCCCGAACTTATTAACGTTGGATCCGAGCAAGAAATTAGTATCGCAGACCTTGCAAAGACGATCTTTCGAGTTTGCGAATTTTCTGGGGAAATTATTTGGGATAGCCGGTATCCTGACGGAATCCTGCGAAAGGTCATGGATTCGAATAAAATTCGCAAACTGGGCTGGTCGGCGCAAGTGGATATGGAAGAAGGTTTAAAATCTGTTGTGGGGGAAGCCAAAACGAAACTTGAAAGTAAGTAAAGTATGAAAAGAAAAAAGGCGCTTATTACAGGAATCACGGGACAAGACGGAAGCTATTTAGCCGAACTTTTGTTAGAAAAAAATTATGATGTGTATGGTGTTATTCGGCGATCGTCATCGATTAATACCTCGCGTATTAATCATCTTTACCAAGATCCTCATGAAGGCGATGTGAGACTTAAACTGATCTACGGCGACCTTAATGATGCGAGCTCTCTCAACCATATTATTCGCACGATTGCTCCGGACGAGGTTTACAATTTAGCGGCTCAAAGTCATGTTCGCGTCTCTTTTGATATTCCTGAATATACGGCAGAAATAACAGGGCTTGGAACCATTAGACTTCTCGAAGGCCTTCGAGAAGCAGGACTCAATAAGACTAAATTTTATCAAGCGTCGAGCAGTGAACTTTACGGAAAAGTCTTGGAAACTCCTCAAAAAGAAACCACTCCTTTTTACCCACGAAGTCCTTACGCAGCCGCTA
>CAZSZT010000048.1:0-8509 GCA_964611175.1 uncultured Bacteriovoracaceae bacterium | reverse complement strand
GGCACCAAGAACAGCTGTATAAATGGCGAACGGATACAGGCGGAGTTTTGAGAGCATGGCCATAAGGATTTTAATGGCCCATACACCCACCAGAAAGCTTACGAATACCCCAACAAGCATCATCCCGGCGTTTTCAAGTGGATGCCCTAGAAGATGCCTGGCTTCATAAAGAGAAGCCAAAAAAATAATCGGTATCGCCGCCACAAAACTAAATCGCCCAGCTTCCAGTCGTTGAGTTCCGAAGATTAAAGCAAGAGCGATGGTCATTCCAGAGCGAGAAACGCCGGGTAAGAGTGCCATGCTTTGCCCAATAGCAATGACAACGGGGTACCAAATGGGAAACGAGAACGGTTGTCGCTCTCCGAAACGTTTGTAGGAACCACAAAAGAGAAAAACAGAGGTGATTAAAAACCCGATTCCAGCTGCATGGATACTGGCAAATGTTTCGGTGACTTTCTTTTCAAAAGCAAGGCCAAGAACACCGGTCACGAAAGTCGTTATCCAAATATACATCGTCCATCGTGTTTGCGAATCAGCGGCCAAAATAGGCCTAAGAGATTTTTGCTTCAAACTTTCGAAACCGATCTTCCAAGTCTCAACAAGAAGGGCGAGGCTTTCTTTTCGAAATACAAGAAGAAGTGCTCCGAGCGTCCCCACATGGAGCAGAACATCAAAAACGAGAAGGTCTTTATGATAATTCAAGAGGTGTCGAGCCACCACTAAATGTCCATCACTCGAAATCGGAATAAACTCTGTAATTCCTTGAATCACTCCAAGCACAAGACTATCCACCCACGTTAAACCCTCGGAATCCATACACTTATTTTAGGGGTCAGGGCACTTAAGTGCCAGGTAAACTTATCCGTCATTCCCGATAGCTTCGACCGGGCATTGTTGCATGGCCTCGGCACAAGCTTGTTCTTCTTCTTCATTTTCGGGTTGTTTGTAGACCATATCATGGTCGCCGGAATCAGCTTCTTTGAAATTTTTCGGCGCGAGTTCACAACAAAGGCTGCAAAGAATGCACTGGGAATCGACGTACCATTTCCCGGGGACATTATCGGAATACTTGTTATTTGGATCAGCCATTGATAAATATTTTTAAGCCCAAAGGAGCAAAATTACAATGGAGAAACAGCGTTTAATTATCATCGGATCCGGCCCGGCGGGCCTTACAGCAGCCATTTACGCCGCACGGGCAAATTTAACTCCATTCGTGATTGAGGGTATGGAACCGGGGGGGCAATTAACTCTCACCTCCGATGTAGAAAATTATCCGGGCTTTCCGGAGGGTATTCTGGGACCGGAGCTTATGGAAAAATTTAAGAAACAAGCCGAAAGATTTGGAGCTCAATTTAAATGGGGTGAGGTTACGAAAGTCGATTTTAAGAGCCGGCCCTTAAAAGTATATGTGGGCGAAGAGGAGATTCAAGGCAATTCCGTGATCGTGGCTTCCGGAGCCTCCGCCAAATGGCTTGATATCGAATCGGAGAAAAAATTTAAGGGTAAGGGTGTAAGTAGTTGCGCCACATGCGACGGGGCTTTTTATAAAAATAGAGATGTCATTGTCGTCGGTGGAGGAGATTCCGCGATGGAAGAGTCCAATTTTCTCACGCGATTTTGTCGAAAAGTCATTTTGGTTCATAGACGCGACACCTTTCGAGCCTCGAAGATCATGCTTGATAGGGCCAGGAACAATCCAAAGATTGAAATCGTTACGGATACCGCCGTGGACGAAATTAAAGGATCGAATGCCGTTGAAGCCGTCATTTTGAAAAATTTAAAAACAGGGGAAAAGAAAGAGCTTTCTGTGGATGGCGTCTTTGTCGCTATCGGTCATACGCCGAATACGAAGATCTTTAAGGATCAACTTCGAATGAATGAACAAGGCTATTTACTGACGCGAGAAAATTCTTCCGAAACGAATATCGAAGGAGTTTTTTCGGCCGGCGATGTTCATGATTTTCGATATCGTCAAGCGATCACGGCTGCAGGGAGTGGATGTAAAGCGGCGATGGATGCCGAAAAATACTTGGAGCATTTTGGACTTTAAGGTCCATTTGGGCCCATTGCATTTTCGGCTCTAGATTGGTTTGAGGGGAGATGATTTCCGATTCAGGTTCGTCTTCTACAAATAAGCTCGTTCCAATGACACCAAACGTAAGCACAATAATCGGAACCGTTGCGAACAGGAGTCCGAAATTTCGGATGGGGGCGTTCTTGGCATAAAGATCCGTTCCCATAAAAGCAGACGACGAGAGATAAAGTCCGAAACTTACAATGAATGCAGCTGCGATCCTTTTCATTTTTTTAAAAATAATCCCAAGTTTTTTTAATACCTTCGGCAAATGAAATCGATGACTGAAAGTTCAAATCTTTTCTCGCTGCGGTCATATCGGCGAACGAATCTCGAATATCACCAACACGAGGTTGCTCGAACCGAACTTCAAGTTTTCTTCCTGCCTTCTTCTCAAGTAATTCAAGCAAATCTAAAAGAGAAATCTGAAGGCCTCCGGCGATATTATAAAATCGACCTGCAGGCCCTCGTTCCGCGGCAATTAAATTCGCCGATACAACATTTTCCACATAAGTGAAGTCCCGTGTTTGTTTTCCGTCTCCATAAATTGTAATTAAGCTTCCATTTTTAGCGGCACGAATGAAGCGAGGAATCACGGCGGAATATACGGAATCTGGATCCTGCCGTGGTCCAAAAACATTAAAGTATCGGAGTGAAACGGTCGGGAGGTTATAGGCCTGTGCATAAATTTGACAATAACGCTCGGAGAGAAATTTTTGACCCGCATACGGAGAGAGCGGATTCGGTGCCATCGTTTCAACCTTCGGAAGAGTCGGAGAGTCTCCATAAATGGAAGAGGAAGAAGCAAAAACAAATTTTTTTAAATTTTTAGAATTTTTAACAAATTCTAAAAGCTTAAGAGTCAGGGTCGTATTGGCCTCGTGGGATAAAATAGGTTCTTCAAAAGAGCGCTGAACCGACGGAAGTGCGGCCTGATGATAAATATAATCAGCTTTTTGTAATTCATTCTTAAGAGACGGGTCCGCCCCATCCTTTTGGATAAACTGAAATTTCTTATGTTCCTTAAAAGTCAAAAGATTTTCGACTTTTCCTGTAATCAGACTATCGATAGCAATCACGTCATCGCCCCGCTTGAGCAGAGCCTCGCAAAGATGACTTCCAATGAATCCTGCACCACCAACAACAATAGAACGCATTTCATAAGGCTAGCGAAAAGGTACTCGGCTGTCTTCTTGATCTTTGGGAATCAAATTCGATAATCTTCGTTTTAGTGGAGAGGGAGGAGACAACTAAAGTTGTGACAGGTAAGAAGCGGATTTTAGTTGTCCTCAGCATGCCCTGGAACAGCTCCTTGGCGAGCAGCGTAACCACTAAAAATCTCTTGAAAGCACTTTACTCCGAGCATCAATTTATCGTCCTCTGTGCGCGTCCTTCGAGTTCGCCCCAACAATCAAAGGCGGCCGACTCAAATGAAATTTTTGAGAAACTTGGATGGAGGCATTTTCCCTATTCTTGGAGAGTGAATGAGGCACTTAAGAAAATTTATTCAAAAACGGGTCATGTCGAATATCAAATTCGAAAACTCATTCGAAAGTTTAATTGTGGATCTATTTTGGCCATTTATCCGGAACTTTATGTGGTCGAGGCATCTCGGATGGTCGCACGCGAATTGAATGTTCCGCTGATGATTTATCTTCACGATACGATCGCGGAAGTTTCTCAAGGAAAACCACAAGAGAAAGAGATAAGGAAGTTTCAGGATTTGATTTTTTCAGAACCGCATCTATTTTTTTCAATGAGTGATGGATTGCGCGATTTGTTACAAAACAAATATGGTCTGAAATCAACAGCCCTTCCGCACTGTTATCCTGGTGTGTCCAATTTCGTAGCTGAAGAATTTCAGGTATCGGGTCAAAGAAAAGCCCTTTATTCGGGTTCCATTTATAGTATTAATAAAGAGTCCATTATTCGAACGGCTCGCGCGGCTGTAGACTGTGGCTTTCAAATCACTTGTACCTTACCTGAAGCCGCTAAAGTCTTGATTCGATCTGGGATACCTTTCGAAAAGGTAAGCGTTCGTTATTGTGTTGATTCTAAAGACTATCTTGAACTTCTAAAATCACATGACGCCCTCTTTATGGGGCTTTCTTGGCCTGATGAAACAACAATGCATTCAGATGAACTGGCCACGATCTTTCCAACAAAAACTCCAGAGTATTTAGCAACGGGCAAGCCAATTATTGTTCATGCGCCATCCGATTATTATCTGTCCCGATTCTTTGATACCAATCGTTGCGGCATTCTTGTTTCTGATCGGTCCCATGAATCCCTTACAAAAGCCTGGAGCACGATTTTGACAGACAGAAAGCGTATGGAATTTATACGTTCTCAGGCGGGTTCAGCGATCTCGCAATTTTCGTCAGAGCGAGTCCGAAATATTTTTAGAGGAGCAATTCATGGAATTTCAAATTCTTTCTCATGCGGGATTGAAGATTAGAAAAGCTCAGACGGAGCTTTTAGTCGACCCCTGGATCGTTGGCTCTTCGTATTGGCGATCCTGGTGGAATTATCCTCCCGTTTCAAAAGAGCTTGTTGCGAATTTAAAACCTGATTTTATTTATTTAACTCATATCCATTGGGATCATTTCCAGGGGCCGTCACTTCGACGGTTTTCGAAAGACACTCGTTTTTTAATTCCCAAAGGAAATTATGATCGGATGGCGCGGGATTTAAGGAGTCTTGGATTTAAACAGATCCAAGAACTTCGTCACGGAGAGAAGATTCAGTTAAGTGAGGCGTTTTCATTAACCTCTTACCAATTTTTTCCGTGGTTAGATTCAGCGGCGGTGATTGAATGTGATGGCGTAACTCTGTTTGATGCCAATGACGCGAAATTCATGGGTTGGCCTCTTCGACAAATTCTTAAAAGGCATCCAAAAATTGATTTTGTTTTTCGGTCTCATAGTTCAGCCAACGGAAGGCTTTGTTACGAAGTTGTGGATAAGCCGGAGATTCCCGTGGACGACGAGTCATCTTATATTCAAAGCTTCGCCTCTTTTGCAAAAACGGTAAATGCGCGCTATGCGATTCCTTTTGCAAGCAATCACTGCTTTTTGCACAAAGACGTCTTTCCTCTCAACCACACGATAAAAACTCCCTATATGGTGAAAGCCTATTTTGAAAATCGAGACGAACGTTTGGAGAATTATCGAAATAAAAATCAAGGAGTCTTAGAAAAGTTTTATATTCAAGAAAATTCTGCCAAAATTTATTTAAGAGATTTTGAAAAATATTTTTCAGGGTTTTTTAGATCTGTTCCATGGATTTTTCGTTTGTGGTATCGAAGTTATCCTATTCGGTTTGTCTTGAGGGCGGGAGAAAAGTTTCAGTACTTTTATGTTCAGATTTTAATGGGACTGGTTCTTAAAAGAAGTTTTTCGTACGACAAATTTGTGGCCAAAGCGAAGAGCTCTCCAGCAAACTTTCGAAGGGTAAAGAGTCGAGAGGCGCGAGGATTTTATGGCTAGAAAGATCGTTATTGCGGATTATGGCCTAGGAAATATCCGCTCGATTTCAAATGCTTTGAAAGCCGTCACGAAGCCCGAACAAGAGGTTCTGCTTGGAGACAATTCAAAGGCTATTGAATTCGCAGACCATTTGATTCTTCCGGGTGTTGGGGCTTTCGCCGAATGTAAGCGAAAACTCGAAAATTCAGGACTTCTCGAAAGTATTTTTAAATTCGTAGAGTCGGGAAGGCCCCTACTGGGGATTTGTGTGGGAATGCAAATCCTTGCGGACCGCGGTTCAGAGCATGGCGATTATTCGGGCTTATCTCTGGTTCCGGGGATTGTTCGAAAAATTCAATTGCCAAAGAATTCCGGCGAAAAACTTCCTCATGTCGGATGGACGCCGGTCTCTCCGATTCATTCACAATTGTTTAAAGGAATTTTGGAGGGGTCCCACTTTTATTTTGTGCATTCGTTTATTTTTAGCGATCTCTCAAAAGAACATTGGGCCGCTCTCGCCCATTATGGAGAGAATTTTCCTGCCGCCGTGGTGCGGGAAAATGTTTTTGGTTGTCAGTTTCATCCCGAAAAGTCTTCTCATTCGGGCCTTCAGCTTCTTCAAAATTTTTGTCAATGGGATCCCTTATGAGAAAGCGAATTATTGCACGACTGGATATTAAGGGGGAGAATGTCGTTCGAGGGATACATTTAGAAGGTTTGCGAGTTGTTGGTCGGCCAGAACAAATGGCTCGAGATTACGCTGCACAAGGAATCGACGAAATTATTTTCATCGATACCGTCGCCAGTCTGTACGGGCGAAATAATACTCTGCCGGTTATTGAAAAAACGTCGGAATCTGTTTTTATTCCGCTTACTGTTGGCGGCGGCGTGCGAAGCTTAAAAGATGTTGAAAATATTTTGCGATCTGGGGCTGATAAAATTACGCTAAATTCTGCGGCTGTTCAAAACCCATACCTTATTACTGAGATCGCGAAAACATTTGGAAGTCAGTGTGTGGTTGTGGCGATTGAAGCAAAACGTCAGAGTTCCGATCAATGGACTGTTCTCGTAGAAAATGGTAGACAGACAACGGATTTGGATGCGATTGAGTGGGCAAAAAAAGTTTGGGAGCTTGGCGCGGGGGAACTTTTGGTCACCTCCATCGACCAAGATGGAACAAAGAAAGGATTTGACATCAATCTTACTCGTCGAATCACGGAAATCGTTTCTATTCCTGTGATTGCAAGTGGGGGTGCTGGTCGTGGGGAGCATCTTGTGGATATTTTTCAACATGCCGATGCGGTAGCCCTCGGATCCATTTTGCATTTTAAACTTTCGACTATTTTCGAGATAAAAAAGCTTCTAAAGGAAGTCGGAATCTCAGTTCGACCATGACGTAACAATTCCAATCCAACATCCACGCTTTTGATCGCGATATAAACGAGGAACAGGAATTCCAAATTTTTTTCTGATTCTCAATCGAAGCGGCATTCCGCCAAAGTGAGTGAATTCAATTTTCAAATGGCGAGTCGCGAGACTCTTTGAAAAGCCCTCTCGGAGTTTGGTTCTAATTCCTTCGCAAAAGACGATTGTTCCCTCTTTGGCGCATTTAAACTCCTCTTCACTATAAAATCCTCCGTCCCCGATAATCATATCGGCAGAAAAATTTAAAGCATCGAGTTCTGTCGGTTTGGTCACGATGATAAGCCTTGGATCATTTCCTAGGGTCAGATTATGAGGCAAAACTTTTAGGCAATACTGATTATCTTCCGTGGCGACGACTTTTTCGATATTGGTAAAATGATTGAGTAATACTTCGGTGATGGTTCCAATTCCCGGGCCTAGTTCCAGAATGTTTTTTGGACGATAGGTTCGAAGACAAGCATAAAGCCAAGTAAGCGCGCCTTTCGTTGCGATATATTGAGAGCCTTCCTTTTTTGAAAATTTTTCAAAAATTTCGGACGCCAATTCTCGATCTTGTTGGGTCGCCTGTAGTTCCAATAGTGGAACCTCATTCGACTGGTTTTGATGAAGTGCTGCCAACCCTCCCATAGAACCTCCTTTGATCTCCATAGATTTACACTTTTTGAGGAAAGTGACTAGAAACAATCGAAGCCCGCAGTTTTTGATCCTCCTTTTATGTTTTTTGTAATAAAGTGGCTAAACCGAGTCAGGAGGGGGCGGAACGATGATTAGCAATGAGGGCTTAAAATCTCTTTACGAAAAGGTTTATCAAACGGGGAAAGAAAATTTTTTTACGTTTTCGACTGAAGATGTCGCGTCGGAAGTAATCCGAGAAATTGATTGGAAAGGCAAAAATATAATTGAAATTGGCTGTGGGACCGGAGACCTGGCGGCCCGCATTGCCGATGCTGGGGCTTCTCAAGTACTAGCCGTCGACTATACGACATCTGCCATAGAGACTGCTCGAAAGAAACATCAACGCCCAAATCTTAGATTTGAAGTGCGTTCACCGGGGGATATCCATGGAACTTATGATGTTGCCGTCGCGCAAGAAGTGATTGAGCATACGGATTCACCACAAGAATTTTTAAAAAACCTTAAGGAAATGATTGTTCCAAGTGGCCAGATCATCGTGACCTGCCCCTCATTTTTAAATTTAAGAGGGTATGTCTGGATGACTTTACAAACCCTTTTGCAAGTCCCGATGTCCTTGTCCGATAAACATTTTATTTCTCCGTTTGATGTTGAACAATGGGCCAAGAATCTTGGACTTAAAATGCGCTGGAGAACTTTTCGTTATGGGCAGGCTCATGGCGAACAACTCATTTCCGATTTTGAAAAACGTTTAACGAATGCTCTAAAGGATGCGGGCCTTGATAATTCTCGAGTTTCTGAATTTTTGAGATGGTTAGATAAAGCTCGCATTTATGAAAAGGATTCCGAGTCAAACGGCGCCAAAGCTCTTTATCACTTTAAAAATATTCAGGAAAACTAATTCATC
>CAZSZT010000047.1:0-8539 GCA_964611175.1 uncultured Bacteriovoracaceae bacterium | reverse complement strand
AAATTGGAAAAACAAATGGGGAGAGATCGATATTGTCGCGGAAAAAGAAAAGGAGCTTCATTTCATCGAAGTTCGAAGCCGGTCCTATGTTGCAGATTTAGAAAAAGTTTTTCCAAAATCGAAGCAGGATCAATTTCAAAAAATGATCCGTTTTTATACGTCCCGATCGGGTCGAAAAATCTATGAGGGTGCGAGAGCTCATTTGGTTTGTGTTTCGGAAACGCACATTGAGCCTCATTGGGATGTCTTTCAGCTGTTGTCATGAGGGGC
This sequence comes from uncultured Bacteriovoracaceae bacterium, assembly GCA_964611175.1. Taxonomy (GTDB): domain Bacteria; phylum Bdellovibrionota; class UBA2394; order UBA2394; family UBA2394; genus CAZSZT01. The sequence goes on along the minus strand of CAZSZT010000047.1, from coordinate 8,269 downwards.
ACTTTCTTTATTGTTGGAACTCCTATTGGAAACCTTCAAGATTTAACCTTTCGGGCGTTGGAAACCTTAAAGAAAGTCGACGTGGTTTTTTGTGAAGATACGCGGCGCAGTCTTAAACTTCTGAATGCTTACGAAATCCGAAAGCCCCTGTATTCTTGTCCTCAGTTTAAGGAAAAAAAGGAACTTAAGAGAATTTTAAGTTACCTCGAAGAAGAGAAGTCCGTTGCTTTTATGACGGATGCGGGTATGCCTGCGCTTTCTGATCCAGGAGCGTATCTGGTGGGGAGTATTCGAAAGACTGGTTTCAAAGTGGAGGTCATTGGCGGCGTCAGTTCTCTAAGCTATTTCATTTCAATGCTTGGAGAGGAAATCTCGGAATTTGAGTTTGGAGGTTTCCTGCCCCACAGAGCCAAAGATAGAGAGCGTTGGATTTTAGAACAAAAAAAGATTCCTAGAATCTTTTTCGAAAGCCCGCATCGAATGGAATCCACTTTGAATATCTTTCAAAAACTCGCGCCTTTGGCTCGACTTAGCTTTGCTAAAGAAATATCAAAAATTTCAGAAAGCTTTTATGAGGGAACGGCATCGGAAATTCTTTCGCAGATTAAATCTTTCAAGGGCGAATGGATTGGTTGCTCTTGGGGATCAGCTTGCTAATGGGGATTCAAACGGTGTAAGCCAGAACTCATGTTGCTTTTAGATGCTTTATCCTTAAATCCAACTCCTCGACGCCCTGTTTGGATCATGCGCCAAGCGGGACGTTATATGCAGTCGTTTCGAACGATGAGAGAAAAGCATTCGTTTGATAGCCTCTGTCAGAGTGTGGAGCTTGCAACGGAAATCAGTTTACTTCCGATGAGACAATACGACTTCGATGCCTCGATTGTTTTTTACGATATTCTTTACCCGTTAAAGGCGCTCGGAGTTCCCCTTCATTTTGGAGACAAAGGACCGGAGTTAGAGGCTCCCAAAACAAAAGAAGATTTGAAAAAATTGAGAACAACGTTTTCTCCCGAGGAGTCAACTCCCACGATTTTGGGTGCCCTTCATGAACTGAGAAAAACCTTACCGAAAGAAAAAGCCGTTCTTGGTTTTGCCGGCGCGCCCTTTACGATGCTTGCCTATATGCTTGAAGGAAAACTTAATCCCCAGCTGCCCGCGATGAAGCGATGGATGGCTCATGAACCAGAAACCGTTCATGAGTGGCTCAATTATTTAGGACTTTCTCTAGGAAAATATTTGGACGCACAAGCCCAATCGGGAGCGGATGCCGTTCAACTTTTCGATACCTGGGCAGGCGTTCTTTCTCCGTCGGATTACGAGACCTTTGCTCTTCCCTATGCAAGACAAGCCTTAAGCGCCGTCACGGTTCCGTCTATTTATTATATGAATGGAGTTGCTGGCTCGCTCGAAAAAGTCGCGTCCATTGGCGCTCAAGGGTTAAGTATTGATTGGAGGATTTCGATTGGAGAGGTCCGAAAGAGAGTTTCACAAGTCATGGCTCTTCAGGGGAATTTGGATCCTTATGGCCTACTTTCATCGCCCCAAAAAATCCGAGAATCCGTTTATAAAATTTGTTCGGATTATGGACAGGGTCCGGGCCATATCATGAATCTTGGTCATGGGATTGTTCCCGAAATTCCTGAAAAAAATGTTCAGATTTTCATCGAAGCGACACGAGATTGGTCTTCTGAATTTTTAAAGGGATAATAAAATATGCATTTCTGGGGGTAACCAGGTTCGCTCCGCATTTACCTTTAAGATATTTTCAAGTTTTTTATCGTAGATCAAAATTTCGTTGTCGTTGAAAGATTTCTTGGATAGGGGAGATAAGAGTTCGAGGCGCTGTTTGACGAGTTTTTTGATATCTTCATCTTGTTCTAATCGAAGTCGCATGGTCGAGATGAATTCGGCCGAACGGGCATTGAATTTGGAAGAACTTACGACATTCAAGGCATATTTTAATTCTTCTTTTGTTTGACTTTCGAAGGCGACGTGACCCAGAAACTCGAGCCTCAAATCCGATGCCTTTTCGTTTAGGCCCGCATAGTTTGCATAACTTGCGCCCACTAAAAGCATATCCCGATTATTTCGGAAGGATCGACCCGCCATTTCGAAATAAGGAATAGCGGCCACAAACTCACGAACTTCCAAAGCATAATTAAACGCTCCTTTTAAAATGGTTCGATCGTCGTATCGACCGACGGCATGAAAGTTTTTAATTCCCTCGTTGGCATATCGTGTGGATTGAATAACAGCGTTTCTATCGATCACAAGACCATTATAAATAAAGACCGTTGCAGCCCAATCGTAAAAGACCCGAAACAACGGATCGAGTCGAAGGATGAGATCACAGTACTCTTTCATATACCGATAATTTCGGTCTTTTTTTGAAAATTGGTCTCCAAAATAATTAATCCCTTCGATCCAAAAGATATCAGCCATGGCCGTTTGAAACCCGAAAGAAATGAATTTGGCGATTTTGGGAGAGGGCAAGATACGCGGATCGTCCGACTTTCTGTCATGAACGATATCGTCGACTTTCTGCTTGATGAGGGCGTAGGAGGCGATAAGGAAAATCCAGGCGAGCCAAGGCGCAAATTTTTTAAATTTTCGAAGCATTCGATCCAAGTATACCTAAGCTTGGATCGATAAAGAACCTGCTTTCTTGCCACGATGTGTTAATTGAAACATTTTTGGAGGATGGTTTGACCTTTTTGTAAGGGGTAGGGTAACCCTTTTAAAAGAACGAGAGCCTTAAACCCTTAAATGCGAGGAGAATGAATGAGCGTGACAGCAGTAAAACAGTCGACTCAAACACCGTTAAAAACCTTCCATGCGGCGGACTTGAAATTTGGAAATTTAATTCAGAATCCAAGTCCAGAGGATATGAGAGCTTGGGCCAAAAAAGACGAAAGAACTACCGAGTTTGGAAGTCCCTCCTATACGACCAAGTTTAAGAGCCGGGCGGCTCAGTTCACTCGAACGACAGTCGACGGGACTCTTACGGATCAAGACCTTACACCGATTGATGAGGCAAAAGAGTATTTAAAAACGGCGGATGTTATTCAACTCGATCGGCGGCTAGGAAATAAGGATAATGCTTATCATTGCCGATTGTATGTCACAAAAGCTTATGCACGTTTAGGTCTTATGTTTTATCATTCGCTTGGCCCCATTCCAGCTTCATCGAGGGAGTCACGCTTTACGACGGTTGATATTCCGGAATTTCCGGGAGAACGACGCATTCTGGTCGACACGATTTCGGGGATTACTTTTGTTTTAGGTTCGGATTATTACGGAGAAATTAAAAAATCCTTCTTAAGACAATTTATGTATGCCGCAAAAGTAGCCGGTCATTTGGGTCTTCATGCCGGGAGTAAAGAAGTTTGGGCTAAATCCCACAAGACGGGAAAGATCCAAAGAAAAGGCCTTCTCTTTTTTGGATTGAGTGGAACGGGAAAAACCTCGCTTACCTGTCATGAATACGGATTGAACGAAGCCGATGGCGAATATATTCGAGTTCGCCAAGATGATGTGGTTGCGATTCATCCGGATGGATTTTGCGAAGGTTCAGAGCCTGAAGGTTTTTATATCAAAACCGAAGGCCTTAATCCCGTGGATCAAAAAGCTCTATATCAAGCGGCAAGATCTCCAGTGACCGTTTTTGAGAATGTTCATGTCGACGAAAATGGAAAAGTGGATTTTGACGATACCACGACCTCTTCGAATGGACGTGCCGTCGCTCCGATTAAAGAAGTTATGTTCACTGACGGTGATATCGATATGCCGTCGACAAATGTGATGTTTTTTATCACTCGTAATCCCTTGGTGCCTCCGATCGCACGTCTCACGCCCGCTCAAGGAGCCGCGGCCTTTATGCTTGGAGAAAGCATTAAGACCTCCGCCGCGGACCCAAGCGCGAAGGGCGAACCCGTTCGAGAGGTTGGAACGAATCCGTTCATTGTTGGAAATCCTGCCGAAGAGGGAAATCGGGTTATGGAAATTCTTAAAGGAAATCCTCAAATTGAAGTCTACCTCTTGAACACGGGCCATATGGGTTACGGGGATAAACGCCGAAAAATTCAAATTCTTGAAACAGTTTCCATTATTCGGGAGCTTTGCCGCGACGGAATTGAATGGGAAAAAGACGAGCATTTGAATTTTGAAGTTCCAAAGACCATTGAAGGACTCGACCCAAAGCTCTTTAGGCTTTCGAATTATTTTGAAACGATCGATTTTGACCGACGTTTGCTTGAAATTCGAAAAGAGCGAAAGATATGGATGGATTCCTTCCAGGGATTGGATCCGGAGATTCAAAAGGCGATTTATTAATGAGGCGACGAAATATTTCAATCTTTGTTTTAGGAGGGTTTCTCGCGGCTTGTTCAGTCAGCCGAAAGGAAAGCCTTGAAAGCTCGGTTGAAAATTATACGAAAGCTCTTCGACGCGGAGATGAGGCGGTTTTGATGAGTTACGTCGAACCTTCCAAACAAGACGAGTTTTTGAGAAATACACTTAAGCTTGCGAATACCGAGCTTTCTCATATCGAAGTGAAATCCATCTATCCGGACGAAAAACTAGATAAAGCTCTCGTCACTGTTTTCATGGAATACTTCGACACTTCGTCCGCGAATCTTTCGTCGACACGACGAATATTTGCATGGAAGTACGATCCCAAGCTCAAGGCCTGGTTCGTCGATGAGACGAATCCTTTTGGTTCTCCTTAGGGGCCGCTAGAACGGAATATCTTCCTCAACTGCGGGATTCATTTCCGGCATAGGATCGTCGGCATTAGGTTGATAGCCATTGGCAGGAACCGCTGATTTGTCGCCAGCTTTATCAAGAAACTGAACGGTTGCGGCAACCACTTCGGTTGTATAACGCTTTCCACCCTCTTTATCTTCCCATTGTCTGGTTTGAAGCCGGCCTTCGACAAAAACTTGTCGACCCTTGGTTAAATACTGAGAACAAACCTCGGCCATTTTTCCCCAGACAACAATACGATGCCATTCGGTTCGTTCTTGTTTTTGGCCCGTTTTATCCAACCAATTCTCGGAGGTCGCTATATTAAAATTGGTTACGGCAACACCTTGTTGGGTATATCGAATTTCAGGATCATTACCGAGCCGCCCCACTAAAATGACTTTATTAACTCCAGACATATCCTTTATTACTCCTTTAACTTTACCTATTTATCCGATACTCACATTATTGGTTGGCACTGAATAAAACCAATGTAAACTCTTTTCATACAGCGGTCGTTTTTTTTTGATAAAAATTCCGCTTGGTGACTAATAGCCTGAGAATGCGCTTAAAGACGAATTCATTCTGGTACACCCTTCTTGTTGCCATACCGGCCATTCTTTTCTTTGGAAGTGTTGCCGTTTTAAGTATCCCATTGGATCGCCCGTTTCTTAGTCGCCGAATTGCCGATGGAAAATGGGGGCTTGTCGCAACCTGGACCAAGCGAAATTGGGCGCGCTTTCTTTTGTGGGTTCACGGAGTTCAGGTGGAAATTTGTGGCCCTCAAGGGGGAAATTTACAAAATATTCGCCAGGTCGTTTTTGTCGCCAATCATCAAAGCGCTTTGGATATCTTAGTGTGTTTAGCCACGATGCCGGCAACGGCCCACTTTATTTCGAAAAAGGAACTCAAATGGGTTCCGTTTTTAGGATGGGCGGCCAATGCCGTGGGTACCCTTTTCGTCGATCGGGCTCGAGGCGTTCAAAACAAATCTCTGGAGTCCGTAAATGAATGGTTAAAAAAAGGAATGTCGCTCATTGTGTACCCTGAGGGAACTCGTTCGGTGGATGGCAAACTTTTGCCCTTTAAACGAGGGGCTTTTGTCATGGCCATCGAAGCCCAAGTTCCGATCGTGCCAGTGGTCATCGAGGGGAGTCATGAGTTAATGCCCAAAAAGCGCTTGTCCATTGCATCCGGCTTCATTCGAATGTACGTCGATAATCCCGTATTGACGACCGGGCTTACGTATACGGACCGCGGGCATTTAGCCGAACAGGTTCGGGATCAAATGGCAAAACACCTGGAAAAATTACGGGAAACTCGCAACAATAAGATCAGTGCTTAGACGATTCATTTGTTTTCTTCTTTTCTTGGGGATGACACCTAGCCTTTTCGGAGAACCTAGGCGTTTAGGGGTTGTCGATATAGAAGCGGACAATCTTTCTACAGAAGAAAAAAGCCAGATTCTTAAATCCTTGAGGAGTCGATTGAGTCAACAGCGAATTCTGCGGGTTGTTCGCGAAGAGGAAATGGAAGCAAAGTTAATTCAAAAAAACCCACAATCCGAACTCGTGGAAAAACTTCGTGCAGACCACAAAGCGAAGAGAGCTGAAATCGAAAAGCAGCTCGATGAGGGACGGCGATATTATCTGGCATCTGAATTCGAGAAGGCGATTTCCATCTTACAATCTGCTTTTTTGTCGTTTAACAGTGCGGCTCTTTCGATGTCCCCGCAGCTTGTATTGGAAGTTTTGAAATATTTGGCGGCTTGTCATTATTTTATGGAAAATACGGATCAAGCCAAAACCTATTTGGAGGCCATGCTCGATTTAGATCCGAACAGTCTTTTAAGCGCGCAGAAATTTCCGCCTGATTTTATCGCCTTATTTAACACGGTAAAATCCGAGACCCGATTTTCCTGGACTCGATGGAATTTTTCGAATTCTCCGATGGGGGTAAAAGCAAATCTTCTTGGTTTCCCCCTATCCTTTGAAGAAGGAGCAACACTCCATTTGGAAGTTCCGTTGGAACATCCGCTTTGGAGAAATACCTTGGTCGTTTTTGAAAAGGAAGGTTTTGCTCCTTTGCTGGCGCCTCTTAACCGCTTACCCACTGAACTTCATTTTGAAACTTTAAGCGATAAACGGGAGTCAACGGCTGGATTGTTTGCGCCCATTGGGTCGATGACGGCGCCAACCGGTCTTAAGAAGATCGTGGACAAATTGAATCTCGATATCGTTTTCCTCGGTTCCGTTTCGAGAGATTTGAGCGGCAACTGGCTTATTTCCGGACATTGGTATGAGCTAGAGACCCATCGAACCTCCCCTGTTTTAAAGGAAGTGGATCGCGATTATCGTAAGGCGGCGAGTCATCTTGCGGAGGCTTTGATTCCTTATCTGACCTTGGAGGGGAGTGTGAGGAGCGATTTGGAGATGGCGAGGGATTATGGCTTCGGAAGCGAGGTGGGCGCGACATCCCCTATTTATAAAAAATGGTGGTTTTGGACAACCGTGGGCGTGGTGGCTGCGGCGGGCTTGGGAACTGGGGCTTATTTTCTTTTTCGCGAGCCCGATCGATTGAAATTTCAAATTCAAGCGAATTGAAAAAGGTTTTGGGGGTCAATATGAAAAATGGAATTCGTTGGATGCTTATCTTATTTGCGGGGATGTTTTTTTCGACTTCCCTTTTATCGGCAAACCAAAAGCTTAAAGATTTTCGTGGTACAAATCAAAAGATCGCTCTGCTTGGCTTTTTTTCTGAGTTTGTACCGGAAGAAGTCGTCAATCGTAGCGTCGAAGATTTCAGACGTTCGATTAATAAATATAGTCGAAGTTACGGAGCGTCTTCTATTGCTGGATTTACGTTAGGGCAAAATCAGAATAATCAATATTTCCGACCGAGTTCGGAAAAGCTGGGGGATAGCCAGAAGACATATCTGAAGGAAGCCGCGAAGGAAAATAATATTGATATTCTTGTTTTAGGTAGCCTTCGTGATGCGGGGGACATTCTCGAAGTGGATTTACAACTTTTCGATTCTCGAATCGACGTTTTATCGTCGGTTGTTTCGGGAAAAGTATCTCGACGTTCCAATCAAAAGGATATTGATCGTGCGGTATATCAATTAATGAACCATTTGGATCGAGATGGTTTCGTGCATCCATCGGCCCAAGACTTCTTAGAAATGCCGATTTTATTACGTGAACAACAAAAAATAGATGTCTTTGCCGGGGGGGATGGAGAAGATCTTTCTGTTAATCCACAGACATTGGGGGGAACTCTTGCCGGCCGTGTTTCCATCGGCGGAGAAAAGCAACCTTTTTGGGAAACCTGGTGGTTTTGGACCATCTTAGGCGCGGGCTTCGCCACCGCAGGCGGTCTCAGTTATTACTTTCTCATCGTCGATCAACCTCCCACCCGGGCCAATATGACCTTTAATATTACGAACTGATAATTTAATGAACTGAGCACCTCCTCTAACTCATCAATTTTCCCCGTATTTTCGGAGGGGTCAGGGCACTTAGGT
>CAZSZT010000046.1:459-8609 GCA_964611175.1 uncultured Bacteriovoracaceae bacterium | reverse complement strand
AGAACGAATGGCATTGCTGGGCGAGACGGGTTCTGGAAAAACGACGACCTGTTCGTTGATCATGCGTTTTTATGAGCCGACGGGAGGCCAGATTTTACTGAATGACAGAAATATTGAAAGTTATTCACTGGAATCTTTACGATCGAAAATCGGCTGGGTGTCTCAGGATGTCGTTCTCTTTTCCAATAGCCTTCGGGAGAACTTAAGGTTTTACAATACGACTATTTCCGATGAAGAACTTTGGCAGGCCTTGGATTTGGTTCAACTTAAATCTTGGGCGGAGTCGCGGCCGGGTCAACTGGACGAAGTGTTGTCGGAACGAGGGAGTTCGATTTCATCGGGACAGAGGCAACTCATTTCTTTAGCGAGAGCCGTCGTTCAAAAACCCCAGATCCTTATTTTTGATGAGGCGACCTCTTCCATCGACAGCTATACGGAATTTCTCTTTCAAGAAGCGGTGGAGCGGCTTTGGAAGACACCCGCTTTTCAGGGTGTAACGGGAATTTTCATCGCGCATCGATTGAGTACTCTTCGCAAATGCGACCGTATGTTGGTTTACAAAGAAGGGCGTATCGTGGAATCTGGAACCTACGAGGATTTAGTGTCTTTGAAGGGGTATGCGGCGTCTCTTTATGCCCAACAATTGCAAGGTGCTTCGGGGAGCTTATGAAAATTCTTTTGGCTCAAATGAATTCAACGGTCGGTGATTTCAAGGGGAATTTTGAAAAGATGGTGTCTGTTCTCGATAAGGCCGAGAATTGCGATCTTCTTGTTTTTCCGGAATGTGCGATTTGCGGTTATCCACCCCAAGATCTTTTGGAATATCCCCAATTCGTTCAAGAATCGGAGCGATATGCCGAACAGCTTGTTCGGCATGAGTCTCATCGAAATTTTATCTTTGGCAGTGTCGAAAGAAATCGTGAGTGTGGGAAACCTCTTCGTAATACGGCTCTTTTTGTCTCGGAAGGAAAAGTACTTGGAAAATATTATAAGCGTCTTTTGCCGACCTATGATGTTTTCGACGAGGATCGATTTTTTGAGGATGGAAAAAACCCTCTTCTTGTGTCTTTTCTCGGCGAAACCCTTGCGCTGACCATTTGCGAAGACATTTGGACGGCGGAAGGTCTGGCTCTTTTGCAAAATCGTTACGACCAAAACCCGCTCCGGGATTCTCAAAAAGCCTCGATTCTCATTAATATATCCGCTTCGCCTTTTGAGACCTCCAAGGTGCGTGCGAAGCGTGAGATGCTGAAGAAAATCGCTATCGAGAATAAGCAGACCTTGGTTTATTGTAATGCGGTCGGCGGAAACGATTCGATTATATTCGACGGACGTTCTTACGTTTTTACGCCGCAGGGGCATTTGCTTTCAACGGGCCGTTCATTTGAGGAAGACCTTGTTCTGGTGGATACTCGCGCCAGTGGGCCGTATGTGGTGGCTTCTCAAAATGAAACCAAGGATACTTACGATGCTCTTGTGCTCGGTATTCGGGATTATTGTCGAAAGCAAAATTTTTCGACGGTGGCCCTGGGTTTAAGTGGCGGAATTGATTCATCCGTGGTCGCGTGTTTGGCGGCCGATGCGTTGGGTCCGGAGAATGTTTACGGTGCCATCATGCCATCTCGATTTTCGTCTCAGGAATCCACGGACGATGCTTTGGCCGTTGCGAAGGCCATGCAAAATCCTATTCATATTTATGTGATCGAAGATCTTTTTCGAGCGGGACTCCGTACTTTGGAGACAACCTTTGAAGGACGGGATCCAGATGTCACGGAAGAAAATATGCAGGCGCGGATTCGCGGCCTTTTGCTGATGTCGATTTCCAATAAGTTTGGACATTTAGTTCTTACAACGGGAAATAAATCAGAGTTGGCGGTTGGGTACTGCACTCTTTATGGAGATATGTGCGGAGGCCTTGCACCTTTAGCGGATGTTTATAAAACTCAGGTTTATGAACTAGGTCGCGAAGCGAACCGGAGATCGCCACGAATTCCCGAACGCGTCTTTACCAAGGCGCCTTCCGCAGAACTTCGGCCCAATCAAACGGATCAAGATAAACTTCCACCTTACGATCGACTCGATAAAATCCTTAAAGCCGTTATTGAAAATTTTCATTCGAAACCAGAACTTCTTCGAATGGAGATGGGCTCTGAAGAGGAAATCGATCGTATTTTTCGTTGGATTGAGAAATCCGAATATAAAAGAAGTCAGATGCCACTGGCGTTTAAAGTTTCTTCAAAAGCTTTCGGTGTGGGGCGTCGGATCCCTATTGTGCACCGACTCTTTGATTAGACTTATTCAAATCCGTTTGCGAGAATTGGGAAGTGAGTTCCTGGATTAAGCCCGAGGATTTAGAAAAAATTCGATCCCATATTCCTTATGGGTATGAGCGGGTTGAGCCCTTCTTGGAATCAACTTCCCCGATTAAAATTATGGGAAAAGATATGGCGGTGCCTAAGATGGATGGGCCATCCGTGGTGTGGATTACGGATAAGATTTCTTGTCTGCTTCAGAGGCTTTGTATTCATGTCAAAAACGTTTCAGAAATTAAACGTCTCATTGTGCATGTCTTGGATGTTCAGGAATTAGCGTCTGTTATTAATAACCCCGCTTATCATTTCTTACTGACACATCCCGCGATTAGAATTGTGGCGTCCGATCCGAAAGAGCCGATGAGTTTGAAGGATTACTTCGATATTTTTAAACCTTTTGGCTGGGATATCGAGCATTCGACGGATTATCAGTACGTTTTCTCAACACCCATCGAGAGTCATTCTCAGTGGCTTAGCGAGATTAAGGCGATGTATCACAATGTCCAATTCATGACTCGGAATGGATTGGGCAATCCGTTTAATACGGTGGATACGTTTTTAGGATTTAAGAACACCATGGTGAATTTACCGACGATGCTTCGTGAGCCCGATTATCGAAATTGGGGCGGACTCATGAAAAATCAACCCACTTTTTTAATTGGCGCAGGGCCGTCCGCAAAGGAACTCATGCCGTATCTGAAAGAAATTAAGGGGAGAGCGCTTTTTATTGCGGCAGATACAATGTTAAAACCACTCGCGAATAATGGGATTGAGCCACAGATCATTTGTTCGATCGAAAGAGATAAGGAAATTATCGGATTGCTTTCTGACCCTCGGGAACACCCGGAAACGATTCTGTGTGCGAAATCCGTTTTAGATCCAGAATGTTTCGAGGTGTATCAAGGACCGCAATCGATTTATATGAGTCTTTATCCAGAGTCCAAATGGGCCCCCTTTCGTCGAAGCCGGATGCGACCTGGGCATAGTTGTATGGGGTTAGCCATGGGGCTTGCCGCTTATATGGGTTGCAATCCCATTTATTTAGTAGGAATTGATCTTTGTTGGAGCGAGCAGGGTTTAAGTCATATGCCTGAAGTTCCATATCTTCAAGACAAGTCTTATCAAGAACAAAACCAAAGATTAAGGATGTCCGCTTTTACAGTGAAAAATCGAGCGGGGAGAGAGGTTCAAACCAATCGATGGTGGAGTCTCTTCAAGATGCAATTCGAGGGTTGGGTGAAAAATATTCCAAACCAGGTTTTTAATCTTTCTGAAAATGGATTGGAGTTGGAGGGAGCTCCCTTTGTAAAACCTCAGGATGTTAAGCTTCTTCCCGCTTCCTTTTCTTACGCCGGACTTCTACGGAAACAGCGCTATTACAAGGTAACGGAAGAAAGTCGAAAGCATATGCTGTCGTTTATTCGTCATTTAGAAATCGCATCAGAAGGTCTTCAGCGTATCCTTCCAAAAATGCAGACCGCCACTCCTGTGGGTCTTCTCGGGCTTTTAAAGGCGGAACCTTATTATACGGATTTGCTGATGCCAGTACTTCGAGCCGATCTTTATAATTTGGATAAAGAAGACGAAGAAAAGGCCGCTGCGAGTGTCGAGCATTTAAAGAAATATATTCCGAATACCCTGGAAGTTTTTGAATCCACGCGTAACTCCCTACTCGCCTTCGCCGAACGTCAAAAGCGAGAAAAATTCGATCTTTATTAACCCCCCGGGATAAATGTCTTAGCCGAATTGAATCGATTACCTGGCAATGTCATTGAAATTAGAAGAGATTTTCTAAGTAATAATTTACAAAGTTAGTTCATGTTAGATACAAATGACTTTCAGGTGTTTGGGGGAAATAAAAATTAAGAGGAAATAAAAAGCTATGTTGACGTCTTTGGTTTCTTGGAAAAATCGAATTGTCGGTGGGATTATTTTGGGGATGGGAATCTTAGGATTTTCTATAAACACTTTGCAAGCTGCGGGCGAAAAGGCTTTCGCGTGGGTAGAAATTCAACCACCTTCGGGTGCCACATTGACGGCGGTGAGGTGGATATCGAATTCCGGTTTTATACTCGCAGAAATGTCGGTGAGTGGTACGACTAAAGGATATGTCTTCAATCCTCTTAACAACTCGTGGGCAGAATTAAATCGAAATAATTATTCCATTTTCACTCGCGAAGTCGCTGACGATATCGGTTCCAATCCTCAAACAGCGAATGTTGCTGGTTGGACGGATAATAGTGGTGCAATTAAGGGAGAACTTTGGACTCCGTACGACCAAACTTGGCAGGGTGATGTCGACAGTATGAAGATCGAGGGTAACTCTGAAGACCATCGATGGATTGGATTTAATGTTAGTAATTCGACGGTTTATACGAATGTTGGAGCTCGAGGACCATCTTCTCCATTGTATGCGTTAACCGGTGGAACGGCTTACCCGTACGATATCAATGGAGTGAATGGCTCAAATGTATGGACGGGGATCGGGACATCCACAAGTGGCTTGTTTACTGGGTCACGGCCCGTCGCCTGGAAGTACGATGGCAATGGCGCCATTCGATTGGACGCCACCAACGATACGGCTTACGACACGCCTTATGTGATTAATAATAACAATTGGATTGTTGGTGCGAACACCGCAGGAACGAGCCCAGCTTATATACTGTGGCAGCCATTCTCCACGGCTTGGACTCGGCAAAGTTTGGGCGTGACGGGAGCAGACCCCTTGGCGGTCAGTGTGAATGATTCAAATGAAATGATTGCCGATAAATCGCTTCTTTATAAGAACGCCAGTGGATTGCAGACTTTAAGTCTTTTTTCGCTCAGCAATATTCCAACGACTGAAACTTCTATGACTCCCGCTTACTATCCTTCCAGTTCCGCATCGTTTTACAGTATCAATAATAAAGGTTGGATTGTTGGAAAGGCGGTGCGCGAAGAGGGGGAAACAAGTCAGGCGGTGGTCCTTCTCCTGGTTCCTTACGATCGTGACAATGACGGAACTCCGGATTATCGGGAGATTATTGCCAATTCCAATCTTGATCAAAAAAATCAAGCCGGAGCCAGTAGTCCTGACTGGATTTTGGATTCCGCTCAAAATATACGTGCGGGGATTTATGCACCTCCGTTTTCGCTGGTGAATGGAACAAATTCATCGGCGGAAATGGATAATATTCAAATCGTAAGAATCCATTTGAATCAACACCGTATTCAAGACCTTTTAGGGAGCCAAACCACTAAAGACGACTGGAACGACCTCTTGGATTTTTATGGACAAGGATTAGGTAATTCAAACTCTCAGAAAGAAGTGATCCTTATGATCCGAACCCAACTTGGAAGTGGAAGTGACGATATTTATCTTCCGGAGGCTGAAGACGACTACGATTACGTGCCGACTGGAACGACGCGCCAAAACATTCTGGATGATATGTATGAGATGATCATTACGAGCGGCAGACGTATCGACTATATTCAGATCGGGAATGAAATATTCGGTGGCCCGGGACAATATTGGGTTGAAAACATTACCTGCACGGGTGGCCCAGGTGGTCTGTACACGGGTGCACTCAATCAGATGTACCAAATATGCTCAAATTATACGGAAAGTTATACCGAGGCTTACGACAAAATCTTTACTTGGCTGACGGAACAAGTGCATACCATGCGTCGAGCGTCGGCCCTGGCGGGCAGGCCCCTTCAATTTATTTCGCCGGCTCTTACGATGAGTGTCGTAGCGGGTGGAATATCGGGGAGCGCGGGCTCCTTTAATAACGCGGCGAATCGCGCCGCTAGCGCGGTGAAAGCGATAATCGACTTTGGAAATCAGGTGGCGGGAATCTCGGATTTGCATCTTCATTATGAAAAATTATCGGGATCCGGTGATACTTTAGCCAGCGTGGTGAATGCTTTCGCGGATGGAGACGATTCTTGGAGTAATATTACTCCCGCAGTTGCCATCAGTACCGAGTGGGCTCCCGAGGCCTATATGGACTCAAGTGGCGGGGGCAATTGGTTTTATAATCAAGGCCATCCGAATGGAAGCACGAATCAAAATTTATTTACGTATTACAATGATCACCCATCAAGTCCAAACCCCAATCGGAAGTGGGATCTTTATATGGGAGACTGGATAGTGGATCAGTTTGGAGCTGAGGATGATGGGGGAATTGAAAGTTCTTTATCGACACTTAAAAACAAGGGCTTTGTGGGGGCCTGTTACGGTGGATACTTTATGCCCGGCACTAAAGATGAACCTTCCAAGTTCGATATGGCGGCTCCCAATACGAGTAAAATTAAAAGCGACTACGGAAACGGAACCGCTCATTCTGTGATGGCAACGCATTACGAAAATGCCGTTGGAGCTTCGGGATCAAATGTCTTTATATCCAACTTCTGTCCGCATGGAGCCTATGGTCCTTGCGCTAAAAAACTGAGGAAATAGAAGTGGTTAAGAAATAGGAATTTGGGGCTTTTTTAAAGGCCCCTTTTCTTTTTGTTGAATACCGTTTAAGTTTTGGCACAGAGGT
Organism: uncultured Bacteriovoracaceae bacterium; assembly: GCA_964611175.1. Taxonomy (GTDB): domain Bacteria; phylum Bdellovibrionota; class UBA2394; order UBA2394; family UBA2394; genus CAZSZT01. The sequence continues at coordinate 1,771 of CAZSZT010000046.1, read as the reverse complement.
ATTTTTTATGAGGTTTATTGTTGGTATTTTTATTTTTGTGTCGGCGAGTTTCGGACCTTTCTTGTCGTTAAAGGCTCAGAATCCATATTCCTACGCCATTATTGATTTGCCCACTTACGCGCCATGGCCGGACAGCCTTGTACAGGCGATTAATAACGATGGAAAAATGGTCGGGCATGTTTTTGATTCTTTTAACGCGCAGGCCTGGGTTGTCGATAGCGCGGATCTGATGAATCCTCATTTTCTCCCTTCCATTGGAGGTAATTATAGTCTTGCTTTTGGAATCAGTGAGTCTGGCAATTATATTTGCGGACGCGATCGAACAATAGGTGGAGATCCGCATGCTGTTTTGTGGAATGGAGATATTCCAACCGATTTAGGTACCTTGGGAGGAAGTGAATCCTGGGCGAGAGCCGTCAATGATTCTGGCCATGTTACCGGATGGTCGCGATATAATTCTAGCTCCAATGACCATGCTTTCTTTTGGCAACCCGGGCAGTTACTTGATTTGGGAACCCTTCAAGGAGGAACCAAAAGCAGAGGATTGGATTTAAACAACGGGAATTTTATCATCGGCTATTCGACAATGTCAGATTCAGTTTGGCACGGATTTTTATGGTCTCAGATGACCGCAGCGATGGTGAAGCTGCCGGATTCGATTTCATCTGGAGCGGAGGCTATCAATGATCTCAATCAAATCGCTGGCCAGGCGGATGGTCATGCGGCGATATGGCAAAATGGGACGCTCACCGATATTCACGATAACAATCAATTCCCCGATTATAATTCCATCGTTTTTGCTCTGAGCAATACGGGAATGGCGGTCGGAACGTATAGTTTTTTTGGCTTGGATGACGGAATGGCTATATGGCAAAACGGACAAATGATGAGGATGGAAGGCTTGCTGCCCCCATCTCATGGGTGGACGTTTGACGTCGATAGTTTTTTAACAGTGGCGGATATGAACGACGCCGGGCAAATCGTAGGTTTTTCAACACGATTTGGGGAAGATCAAAATAGTTTTCTCATCACCCCCGTCACTCCCACGATGAACCTCGATCAACCAAATCCAGGGCAGGCGGGAATGGTGAATACTTTTATGGCACACAATGCGACACCTGGTGAAACCGTTTCCTTTTATTACGGAACTGTCGGTGGCGGAACAATTATTCCAGGATGTCATCCGCAGACGGGAAGTGTTTTTCAGATGGATGAACCCATTCTGATAGGAAGCGCGGTCGCCGATCCAAACGGAGATGCACAGTTTAGCATTTTCATTCCTGGCAATATGAGCGGCGTGAATGCTCTCATT
>CAZSZT010000046.1:0-449 GCA_964611175.1 uncultured Bacteriovoracaceae bacterium | reverse complement strand
AAGCCATTCAACCCACTGTCTGCGCGATCAGCCAACTCGTTGTTGAGAGATTCTAATCGAAGTATTTGAAATCATTGGGGAAAACCTTTTCGTTTATCATGATTTAAAATCGGCGTACGATTTTAAATCATGTTTGATAGATCAATGGCCCTGACTGACAAGCGGAGTTTCTTCCTCTTTGGGGCCCGTGGCACGGGCAAGTCAACGCTGCTCGAAAATGTATTTCCTCGTCAGACCCATTTATGGATCGACCTTCTGGAACCTGAGGTTGAAAGCCGTCTCCTTTTAAAGCCACAGATACTCTATGACCTGGTTGACGATGTTAGGGGAAAGACCAAAATGATCGTCATCGACGAAATTCAAAAGGCCCCGAAGCTTCTCGATGTCGTCCATCAGTTAATACAACAAAAGAAAATGAAGTTCGCTCTTACAGGATCCAGTGCTCGAAA
>CAZSZT010000045.1:6922-8616 GCA_964611175.1 uncultured Bacteriovoracaceae bacterium | reverse complement strand
ATACCGGCTACCCTTATTGAAAATTGGTCACCATGGTTCGAAAACGAGCAGTTCGGACGAATTACTTCATTATCTCCGCCCGATTTGGGCGATTGTGAGTTGTGGAAGAGAGAACCGTTATCAGTTTCCCCATGGAAGGATTATGCGCCGGTTAACGAGTCTGGCGTCGAATATTCTGCGGACAGACGTCCTCGGAAATTTCAAAGTCTACTTTGACTTTTAAGGGGGGGTTTCTTAACTTTAGCCAATAGAGGAATTCTGTTAATTTTAGTTCTTTAGTATTAGCCGATTATTGATAGTTGTTTGTTGATGTTTATTGAAATGATAAGGAGCTTGAGAGCAATATGAGCTTGATAAAAGAGATGACTTTAAAAAATTTAACGTTAATTGCCTTGGCCGTGGCATTAAGTGCTTGCGCCTCGAAATCCGGATCTCGTGGAAGCGAAGATTTAACGAGCGGAGCCTATGGAACCGGCGAAAGTTCGACCGGCGGAATTGGCCTCGGAACGCTTCAGCGAGTTCATTTTGAGTTCGATCGATCGGCCATTACTTCTGACGCGGCGTCTATTTTACAAAACAATGCTAAGATCATTAATTCGAATTCAAAGATGAGGGTTTTGGTTGAAGGGCATTGTGACGAGAGGGGAACGAACGAATACAATATCGCTCTTGGTGAGCGAAGAGCTCAAACCACTCTCGATTATCTTGTATCTTTGGGGGTTCCTCGAAATCGGCTTGAAATGAAGAGCTGGGGCGAAGAAAAACCTTTGGATACCGACAAAACAGAATCGTCTTATCGACTTAATCGACGTGCGGAGTTTGTGGTTTTAGCCAAATAAGCTCATGGCGAGGATCGGTCGAGGGTACTCTTTAAAATTATTTCTTTTCTCTTTGGTAGTTTTAACGATCTCTGCATGTGCTCAGCGGTTTGACGAAATCGATGAGCGCCTAGAGAACGTTCAAAAGCGCTTATCATCCGTGGAGTCCCGAAGTGGTGGAAGCCCAGCGCCTGTGGACGAGAACAGGGAAGCGCTTTCGGGTCAAAAACTAGCGGATTTGAGAGCTCAAACGGCTTCGATGAGAAACGAAATGAGCATCTTACGAGGTAAAGTTGAGGCGCTTGAATATGACAATAAGTCGATCGCTGATCGTATCGATAAAGTGTCCACTCAATGGGAAAAGAGATTTCGGGAACTTGAGCTGGAACTGAAGACCCTGAAAGAACAGCCACCCAAGGAAAGCCAGGGAAGAGAAGCCGTATCGGAGCTCGATCTGGAATATCGAGAAGCTCTTCAAGCGCATCAAAATGGAGATTTTGAAAAGGCGGAGAAGCTTTTCGGAGAATTTATTTCTAAGCATCCTAAAGCCAGTCTTGTCGATAATGCTCTATTTTGGATGGGAGACGGCTATATGGCTCGAAAGCTTTTTCGTAAGGCCATTACTAAATTTCAGGATTTGATTGACCGATTTCCAAAATCGGCTAAGCGATGTGAGGCGGTGGAGCGACAAATCATTTGCCTTAAAGAGCTGGGTCAAGAAAAGGATGCCCAGGTGTTTAAGGACGCTTATGCCGGAGAATGCAAGAACTAAAGCCAACCATTCATATTCTCGCCTTTGAATCTTCGTGCGACGATACGTCTGTCGCGGTGCTCAAAGGGGTGCTGGATCGGGATGTTCCCGAGCTCCTATCCATG
>CAZSZT010000045.1:0-6912 GCA_964611175.1 uncultured Bacteriovoracaceae bacterium | reverse complement strand
AAAAGTTTGGGGGGGTGGTGCCGGAGCTGGCATCGAGAGCGCATTTAACAAATCTTCTTCCCTGTGTGCGAAAAGCTCTCGATGAGGCTGGATTGCCCTTATCCGATATCGATGTTTTCGCCGCAACAGATCGACCGGGGCTCATTGGCTGCCTTTTGATCGGGCATACCGCCGCTAAAACGTTAAGCTATTTATACTCGAAACCTTTCATTGCTTGTCACCATTTGGAGGGTCATTTGGCATCGGTTTTTTTAAATCATAGACCCGTCTTTCCTTATTTGGCTCTCGTGGCATCTGGCGGTCATTCAAGCTTATTTCTTGTTCGAAGTTTTGAAGACTCCGAGGTCATTGGGATGACTTTGGACGATGCTGCGGGAGAGGCCTTTGATAAAGGCGCGCCGGTGCTCGGCTTAAAGTTCCCTGGGGGACCGGAAATTGATCGATTGGCAAAAGAAGGTAATCCCGACCGATATCGATTCGGAAAGGTGAATGTACCAGATTATCATTTTAGTTTTAGTGGCCTGAAAAGTGAATTGGTCCGTCTCGTTCAAAGAGAGGGGGGAGAGCTATCGATCCCAGATGCGGCAGCTTCCTATCAAAAGGCGATTATCGATCACCTTACTCAAAAAATCGAAGTGGCGCTCAAACAGAAGTCATTAAGGCGACTTGTGATTGTTGGAGGCGTTGCAAGGAATTCAGAACTGCGCCATCGTCTCGAAGAAATGAAATCCGCGAATATCATCGACGATTGGTATGCTCCGAGCCCCGAATTTTGTACGGACAATGCCGCTATGATTGGTGTTTTGGCTTATCGAAAATGGAGAGCTGGCGATATTTCCGATCTCCAATCCGATGTGCAGTCGACCTCGCGCCCCCCTCGAAAAAAAGCGCAACGCCCATGAGGAAAGCTTATCTCGGTCAAAATTTTTTAACGGACAAAATTTGGCAGGAAAAGATTATCGATCTTTTTAAGCCCGAGTCTTCTTTTGGTGAAATTGGCCCCGGTCATGGTGAATTGACCCAACATCTTAAGAAAAAATTTAAATCTTTCGTTGTTTTTGAAATGGATCCCGAGCTCGTCGACCTTCATCGGAGACGATCCGAATACAACGTTATAGAAGGAGATTTTTGTGATTGGGATTTTCATCTGAACGGAGAACTTGTTCAAAATTTTTCCTTTATTGGGAATCTGCCATACGAATCGGGAACTCGTATCTTAAAACATATTGTGCAGCATTCTTCCCAGGTTTCTGGATTTCTATTTTTATTGCAAAAGGAAGTAACGGAACGAATCACGGCTAAACCGCATGGCCGAGATTTTGGATCTTTGAGCGTATTGATTCAGGGCCAGTTCGATGTGAGGGCCCTTGATATTATTGAGCCCGAATTTTTTTCTCCGCCTCCCAAAGTCCGTTCGCAGTTGATTCAAGGACGGATTCGAAAGTCGGGAAGACATCCCCTCGAACCAGGGTTTCAAAAATTTTTAAAATTCGCTTTTCTTCAAAAGAGAAAGACTCTGCGAAATGCTTTAAAAGCTCAATTTTCGGCAGAAAGGATCGATCGGCTTTTAAATCGGTATGGATGGAATGCTTTAAAACGAGCCGAAGAGATTGATGTGGACCTTTGGCCAAAGATTTATGAAGACTTAAGAAATGGCTGATACCTTGCTTACCGAAAATCGCAAAGCTCGATTCCATTACGCGATTGGTGAGACTTACGAAGCAGGAATTGTCCTTAGGGGAACGGAGGTTAAGTCCTGTCGTGCCGGAAAAATTCAACTGGGTGATGCCTATGCCGCCTTTCGTGGAACTGAACTTTATCTTCAGAACTCTCATATTGGAGAATACACTCACGGAAACCGACAAAACCACGATCCGAAGAGGACTCGAAAACTTCTTCTTCATCGACGCGAACTTCAAAAGATGTTGGTGGAATTTCAGACTGGCGTTAGCATTATTCCTCTGAAAATGTATATCAAAGGTTCTCATATTAAGGTGCTGCTTGGGATGGCAAAGGGAAAGAAATCCTTCGATAAAAGGCAATCCATTAAGAAGCGGGAAGCGCAGCGGGATATTGAAAGAAAGTTTAGACGATGAGAACGCCCGGCGGAGATTTTGCCGTTCTCTTTTGTGATGGTGCATGTCTTGGGAATCCGGGACCCGGTGGCTGGGGTGCCGTCTATCGCTGCGACGGCGACGTCAAAGAAATGGGGGGAAAGGATTTAGAAACAACCAATAATCGAATGGAATTAGCCGCTGCTTTGGAAGGCCTTAAGGCTCTTCAGGGGAAATCAAAAGCCGTAAGAATTTACACCGACTCGCAGTACCTTGTTCGGGGAATGACGGAATGGCTTCAGTCCTGGAAACGGAAATCTTGGAAATCTTCTATCAATAAGGGGGATGTCAAAAATCAAGATCTTTGGAAAGCGCTTGATCAGGTGGCGGCTTCATTCTCGCAACTTGAATGGCGGCATGTCGATGGACATTCAGGAATTCCCGGAAACGAACGATGTGACGAAATTGCCGTGGAATTTGCGAAAGGAAACCGACCGCAGCTTTTTTACGGAAAAGCGTCGGAATACGCGATTTCTTTGGAGGTCATTCCAAAGGCCAAGTCACGAAAAATAGAGCCCTATTATTTAAGTCTAATTCACGGAAAGACCTTTAAAGATAAGACTTGGAAAGAATGTGAGTCCAGGGTGCGTGGGCAGGCCGGAGCGAGATACAAGAAAATTTCTAACCTTCAAGAGGAGGAAGAAATATTGAAGAAATGGGGAATAAGTTCTTAGGCCCTTTAAGATCTTGCTGATTTTGGTTGATCCGCTTATCTCTAACCACACGAGTGAAAATAGAAAGGCAAATGTATGAAGCAAGAAATCGTAATTGAAACGGGGATTTTAAATACTCCTGTGGGTTATGTTGTTGTTAAAGCAGGACCTCGGGCCATTCATTCGATTGATTTGGTTAGAAACCGACCGGCACTGGAGTCGATCAAAAGAGCTTCGCCGCATATGAAGCAGGCCCTGAAAGAAATTAAGGAATACTTTCAAGGAAAGAGAACGTCTTTTTCCTTTCCTAAAAAAGGATTAGGAACGACGTTTCAACAAAAAGTTTGGGCGGCTTTGGAGGGTATCCCTTTTGGAAGAGCTGTAACCTATTCGGATATTGCCAAAAAGATCGGGAAGCCCAAGGCGATGAGGGCCGTTGGTCTTGCGTGCAAAAATAATCCCATCGGAATTGTGGTGCCTTGCCATCGTGTGATTGGAAAGTCCGGTAAGCTCATCGGATTTAATGGCGGAATTGAAAAGAAGCGATGGCTTCTTCATCACGAAGCTCGTGCTCTCGTTCGAGCCTCTCACCGCTTGGAAACCGCCTGACTATGCGCGTCGTAAAATCTTAATGGTGCCTCTTTCCATTCTTGCGAATAATCCACTCCGATACGAGTTGTTGTCACGATTCTTTCAGGAGTAATTCCAGGCAAGAGATAGAGACGACTTCCACAAAGATCTTCTTTATTTAAAAGTCGAGAAATTTTCATGCGTTTTGTAAATTTTCCAGGACCCGCTAAATCACGGGGCTTTGAATTTTCCATTTCGGCGGCACGAATAAGAACGGCTTGAGGGTCTCCTATTTTGGAAGTCACGATATTAAACATATCGTACATTCCATAAATAAAATAAATATAAGCGTGGCCGGCAGGGCAAAACATCAATTCGGTTCGTTTTGTTTTTCCTTTTGAAGCATGGCAGGCTAAATCATGACTTCCTATATAAGCCTCGGCTTCGACAATTCTGGCGCGAAGGATATGATTTTTTCTCTTATGAACGATAATCGCTCCCAAAAGTTCTTTGGCAACAATTTCCGCCGGTCGAGCGTAAAAGCTTCTTCCTAAAGCTTTTACCTTTGATCTCCCTTTCATTCTTTCGTATGGATATCTCTACCAATACGAAAGGTCTAAGGAATTCATGACGGAAAAGAATAGCGATCAGGCCCAACGAGCCGTCCAAGATTTGCTGAAATGGATTGGGGAAGATCCTGGTCGAGAGGGTCTTTTGCGTACTCCTCATCGTGTGGTCAAGGCACTCTCTGAGCTCACGTCGGGATATCACGACGATCCCAAAAAGATTTTATCGACCACCTTTGAAAATCAATGCGACGAAATGGTGGTTGTTAAAAATATTCGGTTTTTTTCGATGTGTGAGCATCATATACTCCCCTTCCATGGAATGGCCACGGTGGGATACTTACCAAAAGGCCGTATTGTGGGCCTTTCAAAAATTGGGCGTCTTGTTCATTGTTTTGCGAGACGATTGCAGGTTCAGGAGAGAATGACCGAACAAATTGCACATTCTCTTATGGAATTCTTGGAGCCGCATGGAGTCGGCGTGATTGTGAAAGCCCAGCATTTGTGTATGGAAATGAGGGGAATAAAAACTCCGGCGGAAATGTTGACGAGCTGTTTGCTTGGGCAGTTTAGAGATCCCACAACGCGTGCTGAATTTTTAACATTTCGAGATACGAATTCTTAGGCTGTAGATGGATCCACTTACTCAAGGGCTTTTAGGCGGACTTGCCGCTCAAAGTTTTCCGGTAGATAGACGAAGTCCTCGGGTGGGCATCTGGCAGGGAATTGTCGGGGCCTTTGCAGCGATGGCGCCTGATCTGGATGTTTATATTCAATCTGATTCCGATCCGACGGTTGCCCTGTTATACCATCGACACTTTACTCATAGCTTGGCTTTTATTCCGATCGGCAGTCTTATAACAGCATTTGTTTTTTGGCTTCTACTGGGTCGTCTATATGGATTCAAAAAACTCTATCTTTGCTCGATTTTGGGTTATGCGACTCACGGGCTTTTAGATTCATGCACGGCCTATGGAACGATGCTGTATTGGCCGGTTTCTCATACGAGAATTTCTTGGGATCTCATTTCCATTATCGATCCAATCTATACGTCGATTTTGTTTTTTGGATTTATGTGGATGCTTATTTCGAGGCGCGCGCAGATCGCACGTGTCTTTTTTCTTTTGTCATTGTTTTATTTGACCTTCGGATACTTTCAACAGAATCGAGTTCTAGAAATTCAGACGGAATTGGCTTATAGGAGAAATCACCAAATCGAAAGAAGTCGTGCCATGCCGACTTTTGGGAACTTAATCGTCTGGCGATCCATTTACGAATACCAAGATCGTTTTTATGTCGATGGGATAAGGGTTGTGCCTTTTCAGCCGCCGTCCATTTGGGAAGGTGTGTCTCTCGAGAAATTTTCTAAGCCGAATCTTCCAGAAAACTCCGTATTGTCGAAAGGCCTGGATATCTTTATTTGGTTCGCGGATGACTATGCTTTTAAACTTTCAGAATTTGAAAACGCGATCGGCGATGGGCGTTATTCGAGTCTTCCCCAAAGCGGAAAACCTCTGTGGGGATTTCAGTTTGATAGGAGCAAGCTCTCCGAGCCGATTCGGAGGATGAGTTTTGGCGGAGATCGGCAAGAGAGTCTTAAGGCTCTATGGAAAATGGTTAAGGAAAACCCCTAAAGGGCCTTTTTATTTTTTCTCGGGCGTCGGGGTTAAAGGAATCGGGGCATTGGCTTTGTGTTTCTCTTTGAGTTCCTCGTCGCGTAGCCACTTTCGTATGGTTTGACCTTGTTGATCGTTGACTCCCAAAAAGTGAGTATCCACAACAAAGGAATATTTGCCACTTTCGGTTTGAGTTCCAGTGAGTCTTTCGAGGGGAGGCCAAGCTCGCACATACGGATTTCGTAAGTCTTGAGCTGTAAATACTTTCAAATCTATTTGAAGGTTACAGGGCGGGACAATTTCCTTTCCTAATGCGAGCCGGACCCCGGCTTCTCCGACATCCAAGGTTTTGCCGGGAAAGAAAATTTTTAACCGAGAATCTTCTAGCGTTTTCGAAAAATAAAGACGATTTGGATCCTTCGGTGGGGGTGGAAGAACTTTCGAAAGCGCCATCACGGCGCCTTCCACGGTGTCAGGCGCGAAAAACGGCTGTGGTTGAAAGGCTTTCGAGTGATCTTTGCCGAAGTAAATCCATGGAATCTGCCTCGTACCCAATTCCTTTAAAAAATTCTTTTGAATGGCTTCCGATTCCGAAGTCCATTCCTTTTCTCCGATCACGATGCAGGCGGGCTTCATATAAGGCATTTGTAAAACAGCCTCGGAAAGATTGCTGGCAAACCGGACACTATAAAAGACGGGATTCGAACCCTTAATCAATTTTTCTCGCTGGGCGACATCAGGATGAACAAAGAGGACTTTAAATTTCTTTGGAGAATTTAAATTCATATGCTGGGAAATCCAGGACGCAATCTGTGCTTTTACCTTGGCGTCCTCCCATTCCGCATCAACCGCAAAGGGATAGTTATAATAAACATCCGTTCCGACCGTTTTAACTTTGATATTGATCGACGGAAGTTGGAGGGCCTTCGCGAGTAAGCTATAGATATCCAGTTGGTCTTCCGGTTGGAGCTTTAAGCTCGTTTCGAAATGAATTCCCTCTTTGGAAATATAAGAAATTCGACCAAACGAAATGACTTGAGTTTCAAAGACAGCCGGTACAGTAAAGTAGATAGATTTGAGCCCCCGTCTCTTGCCGGGATCGAGGGCCACTCTGATTTTTTCGATCAAGGTGTCGGGTTCAAAAGGAATTCCAATATAATGACTAACCCAGTATCGAACGGCTTGCTCGACAGAGGGCGAGCTTGATTCTCTTGAAACAACGATGAACGGTAGACTTCGGGTAATTGGAGAGTTTCGAATTCTATCAATGAATGCCGTTGGAACATAATCTTCCATACTGTGATCCATGATAATCGCGTTTGGCGGTTGCTCTTTAAATTTTTGAAGGGCCTCGGCACCGGTGGTCGAATGTTGAAGTTCGAATTCACGACCC
>CAZSZT010000044.1:0-8630 GCA_964611175.1 uncultured Bacteriovoracaceae bacterium | reverse complement strand
CTCAATCAGAGAGCTTCGGTAGGGGCTCCAATGACTCGAGCCGAATTCGCCATGAATCATGCGAATATCTTATCTTCGAATATGGCCGAAGCCCGTTCCCGCGTACTGGATGTGGACTACGCCGAAGAAATGGCCGAATTCATTCGCCTCCAAATCCTTCAGCAAGCTGGAATTTCCATTCTTGGCCAGGCCAATACCCGCCATCAGATCGCCATGCAGTTGTTAAGGTTTTAGTTAAGATTCCCCTATTTTTGGCTGGGTCGTCTGTTCCGCAAGGACTGCGGAGTGATTGGGACAGTCTAGGACGGTGGTGCCGATTATGGGCCTTAAATGAGGCCTAACGAGGCCTCGGAATTGGCACTAGAATTGCAAATCCTTTAGCCCAAAGGCTTGAGACCCCCAATTGACACAGTGTGCAATTTCGTGGTTTAAAGAGTCGTTATTACTCTCTTTATTATAAGGTGGGGAGAGGGCAAAGGTCTTTGAACTTTCTTTAGGACGAAGATAAATCGAAGGCCGAAAACATAAAAGGAATGGAACATAAGGAGCGGAAAATGAAAGTTGGAAGTTTAAAGAAATGGAATATGGGGCTGTTATCAGCAGTCTTTACGATTGTGGGTAGTGCCTCTGTTTATGCACAAACTGCAGCCGTTCGGGCGCCAGTACGAGGTGAAATTGATGTCGTTAGCGGTGGACGAGTATCTGTAGAAAAAATCAATAAACTTAAGGAAGTTATGGGTCGAGATCTTGGTATTGATGCCAGGACACTTTCGAAAGAAGTCGACGCTTATCTTGCAAGAAACGGAACCACCGTTGAAAGCGTTGAAGCGGCCTTTTTAAATATTGCGATTAATGCCGGTAAAACGACAGTTTTGGACTGGACGGGTAATAATGCCGTCATGAGCCGAGTTCATGAAACTTTAGGTATTCAAAAGGCTGTTGAACCGAAGGCCACAGTTGAAGAAATCACCACGAAATTGGGACTTACAGCAAGTGTGACCGGAGCGGACGCTGAGTGTTTTGTTAACCAAGTTAATTCATCTGCAGCAGATGCTGATCCTGTCGTGTCCGAGCAACTTGGTCAAAAAGTGGAATATTTGGTTTCAGCGGGTTTGGATGTCGATCGAGGAAAGGTTGCTGTTAACTATACAGGCATTTCAGGAGATGCCGCCAAAGGCTTAGATATTTTAGCAAGCCGGGTTATTAAAGAAATTGAAGCTTGTAGTGCGGCCTTAGTTTGTACGACGGTGGAAGCTAAACGAGAAGTTGCTAATCAGGCTCAAATGGAGCTTTTCAAAGAAGCAGGTATGAGTGCTGAAGAAATCAAAGAAGCAGAAAAGTGTTTTATTTAATTTAGTATATTAGTTCGTTATTTTTTCCGACTATGTTCAAAAACCCCCAGTCAAAGGATTGGGGGTTTCTTTTTTGTGGATCGAATATTGAGCGATACCGATTTTTTGCATCATTTTTTCAATAGGGCGCTGAGGCTCGCAATTATTTCTTAGTGCAGATTTAGTTACTTAATTTCATTGGGTTTTTTCAGTATCTTTGCCTGCATGGAACTTGCATTTATAGGGGGTGAAGGTGGTATTTTGCCGGTGTCATTGAGGCTTAAAGTATTCAATATTTGGTTTTTCGGGGTTTTGCTGGGATTACTCGGCTTAGAGAATCCTATTGTTTCAGCCAACAATGCCTGCCTACTTCCTCAGCCGTCCGAATCTATTGGTATCCCCGATATGGAACAATTTCTCGAAACTATTGACGGACAGGACCCCTCGAACGTCGAAAGGGATGCCCATGAGTCATTTAACTGGGCTTTCTTTTGGAAAGCCCAGAATGAGATTTTAAAGAACCGAAAATATTCGAATGAAACGATCGAGAAATTTGGAGAATTCGATGCGATTTATGGGCAATACACTCGACCGGCTATGATTACTCTGTTTGCGCATTATTTTCGACTCAATAGTCCAGAAATTCGAGCGTTAAAATCGCCGGACGATGTGCCGGATTTTTCTCCCTCACAAGATCCGGGACTCGTTGAAATCTTGGGTCTTCAGAAAGAAGAAAGTCTTAAGAGTCTTCGTTATGCTCTCTTCGAGGATGTTCTCCATGACCCTGCGAAATTATCTCAACTAGGAGCAATTTATGCGGAATTCATAACGTTTAACAATAATCTCAATCTCTTAATAAGCCCTAAGCAGATCTCTGAATACTATACTCATGTCTGGTCGATAACCGCATCTAAGGATGGCCACTTTGTAGAGAATCCTGAGTTTCCTACTCTCACCAAGATCAAAGAGTTAAATGAAAAAGTTGCGATTCTTAAAGAGGCCATTGCTCCAGGAGAGATGGATGTTTTGAAAATAAGGAAAATATTTAAGGACACGGTTCTTCCCAAAATTTCGGAAACACTACCCGAAGAGTCTGCGCCGAGCATTAACGATCTCTTGTCCGCTGTTTCAGAGATCGTCGGTGATTATAAAGAAGAGATAGGAGAGGCATCGCCCGAAATCCGAGAGTATACGGATCTGGAATTTCGAAATTTCTTGATGAAGGCCGATATGGGGTCAAGCCGATTTTATGGGGGCTCTGTTCTGGATCAAGTTACAGCCATTCACACCTTGCCTTACAAAGACCGCAACCTTTCAAAAGACGAGGTTGAAGCTCTCGTGGAAGAGCGATATCAATCCTTGTCGGTTCGAGACGACCAGCAAGCGTATCTGCAGATCTCATCGAAGACGAAGCTTCCCTATTTGGCGCCTTTTAATCCACGCTCCGACGACTTGGTTTGGGGTGACGAGGAACGCTACGAAGAAGACAAAGAAAAACAAACGAAAGAAACAAAACAGATCGTCAATCGTTTATTTCCAGGAAGATTTCTTGAAGTAACTCCGATGGAATCTCAATCCGTCGCGGTGACCTATCCAACAAAAGAGTTAGAAGATAAGCATGTCTTTGCCGCCTCCATTCAGAGACTGGGGGACGTTAAAGAAAATCTGATTTTAAAAGAAGAAAATTTTTTCCTAATGGACGAATCGATGAAAAAGCTTAAAAAGCTTTACTTTATTCGTTCGTGGATACCATCCTTTTCATTACGATCGTCCGAAGAGGAAATTGACCAAACCGTATCGGACTTAGCATTCTTTGAATCAAAGTTAAAACGAGTATTTCCACAATATCCGGATCTCAAATTTTCGAATCTTAAGAGCTTTTACGACGTGAGGGATGAGCTTCACGCTCAGTTAAATGAGATTATCGGTAAAATTCCTGGGCAGAGCGCTTACGCGTACGGTTTCTGTAAAGATCAGAATCAGGATCAAGCTCCCATAGAACTTGGCTTTCCGTCCGAAGTGCAGCCGATGAGCATTATAGAATATCAGAATCGGCAAAATGCCTTCAAAAATTCGCAGATAAAATGTAAGTTTTCAGATCTTCAAGCATTTCTTTCAAAACTCAAAGAATTTTCTCGGGATTTAGATCTTAAGAAAGACGATCTTATATCGAGATTAAAATCCGAGGTATATGCCGAGATCCTAAGACTTAGAGAGTCTGGAAAGTGGATACTTACATCCCTTCCCCAATTGGAGCAGGACAAACTTAATGAAGAACTAAAACGATATTCAGAACTCGAGCTCTCAAAGTTTCGATTAAGCGAACTTTACGCTTTAGAATACCTCCTTCAAGTTTCACGATCGGAAGTCGTTGTAGAGAATGGGACTTTCAATATTCGCTCTCCGCTTGTAACTTTCGTCGGGTTAAATCCGGATAATCCCATTCAAATTGGGAATATTCTTTTTGGGACTCAGTATCTAGCTGCGAATGAATCAATCCTTGTAAATCTTTATGGTGAAAATTGGAAATCTGTTTTATCGCAGTCTAGAGATGGAAAACATGCTCACGCCGCTGTCGTCACAACATTAGCAAGTAAGATTGACGATATCATTAAAGCCTTAATCGAGGATCAACTCTTGGCATCTCGTTATAGCTATGGAACTGAGGAGGGATATTTTAAGCTGCCGGATATTGCCTATCTTCAAGAAGAACGAAAAAAGCTCGTAGACTTTCTTCAAGATAAAACGGTTCAGATCCCTACGGATGAGGCTCATTTAAAGAATTTACTAACTCAAGCTGCGGAGATCGTTTGGATTTCTCAAGCTCAGCGCGAAGAAGTTCATCAAAAAATTTTGGAAGCGTCTCAAAAAGGCGAAAAGATAGATCAGCAGCGCATTAAAGACATTGCGAAAGGACTTCTTATCGATTCTCAGGCCGAACTTGTAGAAATTTATGATCAACTTAAACTACCAACCTCCATTACGCGAAACTCCGAAATAGCGACCAATAGCAAAGCTTTTGAAGATGAAATGATGCGTCCTGAAAAGTCAGATATTGCAGCGCAGGCTAAAGGCCTCATCAATCAGGCCATGGTAGTTCGAGAACAGAGTTTACTTCCTTTTGAAAGGATTCTAAGTCATGCATTTTTAGATCCGACGACTTCGGAAGCTGCCCGCCAAACTCGTTTGAAATGGTTTTTTAGACCGCCTGAAGATCTTGTCTCGAAGATTCGAGTTTTGGATACAAAAGGAAATGAAATTATTGTCGATGTTTTGAGTCTGAATGCTTTTCGATTCGCGGGATGGGAACCCGATATTCATTTAATGACAGATCTTCAGTCGGAAGCCTTTAAAGATTTAACAGATATTTTAAAGCGAAATTCTCATCAGTTTTTTGAAAATGGACATAAGCTTTTCAATTCGTTCGCCCGGGATGATCGGTCATTAAAGCGAGAAGATTTCGAAGCGCTTACTTCTCTCTATTTAAATTCTTCGGATTTCAGAAGCCTTGTTCTTGATGGCAAGATGTATATCGATGATTTACTGAGTGAAAAGAAGGCGAAAGACATTTTGAAATTCGCCGGACAAGAAGATCGATGGAATACGGGGGATAAGGAGAAGATAAGGGAGCAGCTTTCCTATTTCAGACGTTTTCTTAGCGCTGGGGATTCGCTTTATGTCAGTTCGGAACGTGGTTCTATGATGAGTACTTTTGCTTATTTTGAGGCACCTCACTTAATTGATTCCATCTTTAGTGGAGATTTAAGAGAAATACTTGCGGACCTTAAATCCAATGATCTTTCTGAAGATCTCGACCCTGAAACAGCAGGCCTTAAAAGTCTTTATGCTGATTTAATCACCAGACGCCTACGAAAACTTCACTTAGCCTTGAAGCTACAGGCTTCCAACGAGGATCTGAAGGAGATGGGACGTTATTTAGCAGCGAATCAGAATTTGGATGTTGACGAGTTCTTTATTCAAATTGGGAAAAGCATTCGAGAAAGAAAAAATGGCGTAAGGGACTCTCAGAGGGTCCTCGAAAAATATTATCCGCGTTATAGAAAAACCATTGCGGAAGGCGGCATCCGGGAAAATGAGAACATACGTAAGTTGTTTTCGGAATTGATGAAACGTCCTAAAGACTCTGGTTTAAAAATTTCAGGCCAGGAACTAGAACAATTGAGTGATGACATTCAATATCCTGTTTCTTCCGAGCTTAACCACTATATCACATCCGGATTGTTTCAATTTTACGACGACGAAGTTTCTCAAGAGTATCTTTCTGAAGAAATCGATCAAATTTTATTTCATCAAAACATCTTGGTTTTTAATTCGGAAAAGCCGTGGTACGAAGATGTCCCTGGTTTGGGGAAAAGTCTTAAGGATACGAACCGTCATCCAAAAGATGAAGTGAATCGATTAGAAACGCTTAAGCTCCATCAATTTCTTTTAGGCAGTTCTAACGAGATCTTTAAAAAAGGGCATCCTGATTTTCACCGCTATGAACTTATTCTCCAGGAAACTTTCGGATCGTCTTATCTGGATAAATTAGGCCGAGATATGAGATCTTTATATTTAGCTTTATCCGTTTCGAAAGGCTTAGAAGATTCGAGTCTTCAGTTGGAGGAGAGTTTTTCTAAACCAACATCTCTTACTCGAGAGGATGTCGAAGAAATCGTAAGTAGATTTTTAAGAAATCAAGAAAGCAATTTTGAGTTATATGCAAAATTAGCCAAACAAAAGCCCGAAGAAAATACGACTGAACTGGTGAGAGCACATCCTCGTTACCATAAAAACGAATTCTTTTGGGTCGAAGGTGAATTTACAGAAGAGACGGCACAGTCGGCTCTAGAAGAATATGGATTTCAGAGCGCCGAGAAATTAGCGAAGAATCCAGAAGTTCGTAAACAATTGAGAATGATCCGAGAATTGGTGGCCTCCGAAGCTCAGCTCGTCCAGATGAATCAGGACCTATCATCTATTCCATCCCCTAGAGAGGCCGTAAGATCTCAACTTGAGAATTTTTCTCGATCGATTGCGCAGATGTCGGAAACTCTCGATCGATATCCCATCAAAATTACCGATATCACTCGGGGTTTTAAAAATATAACGGATGCACAACTCATGCTTGGGGGGATGGTGACGCAAGTGGAAAGAGACCGTCTATGGGCGAAGGAGCATCCAGTATTGGCTACACTGAAAAGTGGTGGAGCATCTGTTTGGCATATGGTTGCGGGAATTCCCATTGGAATTGGAAAGACATTTTATACGACGGCGGAAATCGTCGGGATGGATTTAGCTTATTATAGTCGATACGTTGAGTCGGATATGCGCTGGCTTCTTCCGACCACATGGCTTTTAAATGGTGCGTATGGGAATCCTCAGGAGGATGAATTCGACGCCTTAACTCAGAGTTTGGGACGTAGCTCCTGGTCATGGTTTGCGCCTCATCATATTGAAAAAGAAGTGAAGCGATCCGATCCTCGAAAGTTTTTCTTTCCAGGTACGGCTGAATATTACGATACTTTTCGAGCCTATTCCGGAGAAGCGGCCGCCTATACGTTTTCAGCCGCAACTTTAGCGTTAAGCGGAATAGGAAGGCCAATCGTAGGTTTAGAAGAAGCGGGGGTGCGAAGAGGAATTGTTGAGAGAACCATACGCTCAGCCGCAAACAAGATCCCAAAGCCAAGTTCTCAAAATCGACTTTGGAATCTTTTAAACAAAGAATTTTATGTTTTTGGAAAACCTCCGGCAGCGGCTTCCATGTCTATTAAACAAAGCGTTGGGAGCCAGCTGGGTAAGAATGTGACGCCACTTGCCGAAGGCCGTATTCCCGGCGTGATGGAGACGAAACTCCTTAATAGTGTGATCGGCCGAAAATTTTCGACGGAGAGAGTTCGCAAGTTTGGTCAAGCCCTCGATTCAGTTGTTGAAAAGGTCGCTCCTTATGGAGTAAAGACGGAATTTTTATTGGGAACGGGCTTGGCCTTAACGGCTTTTACGATGGCTCCCTTAGGTGTTTGGTCTCCAGATGCGCTCGGAAGAGAGGGTGAACGAAGACAAACTTTCATTGATCAAGGTATCAACTCGATTTTTGTTTTGCTTTCATTGGCGCTCTTTCATCGATCGGCGGTCGGCTTAAGTACTTGGGTAGAAACACCACAACTCGCGCGCGGACTTTTAGCAGCCAATAAAGGAGTAAGTTTTGGAATTATGCATAGTATTGGAAAAGATACTTTTGAGCTGTTTGGTCCTTACGCCATGTTGGCCGTCGATGATCCTGCGTATTTTCTTAAACTCCATACAGCGACATCGAGCGCGAGACGAAAAGCTCTCTTTGAAGAGCATCCAGAAGCGGAATCGGATTTACAAGGAATGGCGAATTTTTACAGTAGCGCCATGTTGGGCCTCTTTATTTTAGGAGCCAATCGTACCGCTCCCTTAATCGATAAAATGACAACCCAGGGTTCTTTTATGAATGCCCGTCTGAAAGAAATCATTTATGGAATGAGAGGGAGAGATGTGGACCTTCATCGATTGTTTTCTAAGTTTTCTGCTAGAGATTTAGAGAATGCGTTGAAAGCGGATATTAGTCTTTTGGTCACAAAAGGAATGGATCCCGCTCAAATTATGGTCATGAGGGAGCTGATTTTAAAACCCGATCGATCCGGGATGAATTTATTAGATAAACAGTTCATGCTTAATCTTGGGCGAAAACCAACTCCAGCGGAATCAGAGGCGCTTCGTTTGAAGGCTGATCGATTGATTGAAGAAGGGCTTACCCAGGGTGAGAATTACAGAATGAGGATTTTACAAAAAAATAGGGAAGTAGGGGGAGATCCCGCCCCGGCCCTTATTGGGTTTCTGGAGAATTTACCCCTTGTTCGAAATCCTGGGAATGAGCCGGGTTTAGCTCGGTCGCGATCCGCAGAACAGATTCGAGAAGCTTTTGAAGCCTACGGATTAAATCCTGAAATGCTTCTTACTAAAGAAGGTGAATATAGCGCTGAGGTTGTGGCAAGACGGATAAAACGAATGGAAAAAGGAGAATGGACGGATCCGGATATTACCGGGGCTAAAAACGCTGCTTTAAAATTTAAGAGCGTTTCAGAATTAGAGAATTTTCTGGATATTTACGACTCCGTCCGGATCGAAGCAGTCGGAGAATATCCATCCTCCGGTATCGGAATTGTTTATGACATTCAGAGGGATGGTGCGCCGAATTCAATTATCACCAGTCGTATTCTTGGCCCCGATGGAAAACCTATTGGTACAGAGAAAAAATTTATGGCCACTCCT
>CAZSZT010000043.1:0-8640 GCA_964611175.1 uncultured Bacteriovoracaceae bacterium | reverse complement strand
TTTTTGAAGATTTTCGCCACTGCCGGTTTGTGCCCCCGTCGCAACTTGACCGTCGTTGACGGCATTCAATAGGGCGTCGACTTCGGATTGAGAGAGGATTTTTTCGTTCTTTTCGTCAGCCACGTCGTCAACTCCTTATTGAATGACAAATTCAGTAAAAAACACTTTGGTGATTCGTCCGGTCACCAAAAGCTTGTTCACGCGAGTAAAGATTTCGTCTTTGAGAATTCTCTTGCCATCGGTTGTCTCAATGTCCGTTTGTCGCTTGGAACTCATTAACGTCAAGAGTTCATCCCTTACCTGAGAAATTCGAGTTTCTAACTCTGCGCGAACGTCCTCATTTTCAAGCTCGAATTTCATTTCGACTTTGAGATAACGAGGTCCACGGCCGTCATCGATCAAATTCAAAATAAAGGGCTGAAGATCGAATTGAGGTCCCGCGAGCGATTTCGGATCCTTGATTTTGGATGGATCCACTTTTTGCTCCGCTTCGCTGACGACATCCTCCGCAGCGCTTTCCTCGTGAGAAGAACTCATCATTTTAAAAACCACGATCGCCCCCGCAACCACCACGACCTGAGTCGCGATAAGAATAATGAGCCATAACGGAAGTTTCTTCTTACCGCCTTCTTCGTCTTCCGCGCCCGCATCTTTTGGTTCATCTGCCATAAAACTCCACCCCCAAAATGTCGCATCCGCCCATACGGATCCGGAAAGCTAAAAAGCAAAGCTCATACCAACTTCCATCCTATTTAAGCCTTTGAATGTTTTGGTGTTTTTAAGATTCGGCAACACTTGCCGCATCAAAACGTCAGGATTTTGAATGAGAACTCGTCAAGGCTCTGACGAGATCTGTGTCATCGATACCTTGGAGGATTTCCAAAACGTGATCGATATCGTCAGCGCAGCGAGAAAAAAACCGACACATACTTTCGTTTTGAGATTTTACGTCATGGAGAGCATTGCCAAAAAGTTCATTCTCCGTCTGAATCCAGTCGGAAAAGACAACCTCCATGACGAGTTCCAGAAAATGAGGGTAGGAAGTCAGTTGTTGATACAAAAGTTGAGGCCGATCTAAAACTTTGGTCTCTCTCATCATCTTGCTCAAGATTTCCAAATGATGAAGGGCCTCCGATTTCTTGTGAATCAACGCATGAAGCTCCATCGGCCCATGAGGATTTTCGCTTGGAACAGCGAAATAAAAATTGGAATTCTTACCTTTCATCCAATCGGATAAGCCCTGATACGGTGACCCCGCTATTTTCATTCCTAAACGAGAGGTATTTGTCGTTGGAACGTTTGTTTCTTTCATGAGGACTTCAAAATCGTGCGCGAACAGCGACCAAATGGGATCGGTAAGAACTTTATCGTAGGTATTCCCTTCAACATAAAAGGCATTTCGTTCTCGAAGGCGTTTTTCTAGGCTTTCCGGATTCTTCCATTCCTCATAGACCCCTAAATCCGAATGGCTTTGCAAGGTTTCAGGATGAAACGATAAGTCTTGGCCTACCAGTGCCACCGAGGAAGCTCCCAAATACGTGCAAACACGATACGCCAGATGAGATGATGAACTTGCGGCCCAAAATTTCGCACGTTCCATGGGAAGCCATAAAAAGGGTCCCGTATATTTAAAGACACAAGCCTTCGGTCCAGGAAAATCATCAAACATCTGAGGGGGAACAGTGGGCTGCCCGACAAAAACGGTGGAGATCGGACTCGGCAGATTTTCAAAAAATCTTAAACTGCCCTCGTCTCGCTCGGTTGCCACGACGATATGAGGCGTGATTCCTTCTCGCAATAAGGCTTTCAGAGAAGCGTCCACCGAAACGAGCAGTACTTTATTCTGAAGCTTCCTTAAGTTTTCATACTCCAGTTCCAAAGAAGGTCCTGCGGAAATCACAAGAGCGTCAAAGGGCTTAGGAATTTGAAAGGCGCTTAAATCGGGTTGAGCCAAAATCGTGGGAAGATTGGCGAAAAGATTTCTCATTCCTAACAACGAATCTTCTCGGTTTCCGATGGTTGATCGCACATCTCGAATAACGGCTCGAACCACTTCCACATATCGTTTGGACCTTTCTTTTTCTACTTCCGTTAGATCGTCAGGAATCCAAAACTGAATATGGTTCAAATATTTCAGATGATTTAACTGATCGAGAAATTGTCGAAACTTAATTCCTAAGTCGGTTTCGCCTTTTGCGGCGAGCGAAGGAATTTGGGATGTCCCAGCACCTTCGATAAAAAGCCCTGGTCCTGGCATTTGCTGCGCCGTTCCACGCAAACTGAGGTTAAACGATACCATGATTTCATTATGGCAAATTTTTTATAGCGTGTCCCGCGCGTCATGAATCAACGCGTATCAACGTGACCACTCCTCGACTCTTAAGCCCGCCGATGAGGATTTACAACGAGTCCCGAGGAGAAACTAGTTGAGCTATGACCTTTTTCCACCAACACTACGCCACATCCACTTCGGCCGTCAGCTTGCGTTTACCTCGCCAAACTTTGAGCGAAACCTGGGGACGTAAGCCGACATACTCGATCATCGCGAACGTACAAACGAGGCGCGTTCCAATCCGATCGACTTCGAGATGAGTCATGGCGTTCCAAGTCCCAGTATTGACGTATTCCTTCCCTGGGCCGAAAGTTCGAAATGCAGGTCGATGATTATGGCCAAAAATAACCGTATGAATGTCTTCGCGAGTTGCGAGAATTCTTTCGGCCGCTTCATCTAAATCGGGAAAAACAGGGGCTTCCAACAAAATATTTAAGGTTTGTTGAAGTGAATTATTTCTTCTGGGATCGTTTCGAAAACGAGATTTGAAAAAGAACGAAAGAATCATTCGTACGATTCGCATACCAAATGAAAAATCGTAAAGAAGGAGCCACTTCAAATAGGTTCCAAACGGAAGAACTTTATCAAAATGCGGCTTCGATCGCTTGATTGTATTAATCACATGAACCAAAAACAAAGTTCCCCAGGGTTGATTCAAAACGGGTTGGGGGAGATTTTCCGTCAAAAAATATTTATTTCGATCGAACATATTGGCCACTTCGTATTGATTACCATGCTCAACATAAACACCATCGAATTCATAGGCTTCCAAAAAGAATCGCGTTTTTTCCCCCGTATATTTTCGAATGAGTTCCTGAACAGACGGAAAGAGAATCCCAGGATCGTGATTTCCCATAATAA
The DNA here is from genome assembly GCA_964611175.1 of uncultured Bacteriovoracaceae bacterium. GTDB lineage: Bacteria > Bdellovibrionota > UBA2394 > UBA2394 > UBA2394 > CAZSZT01. Next base: position 5,447 of record CAZSZT010000043.1, on the reverse strand, counting down.
AAGTCAGCGATTTCCCATTCAGACTATGGAAATATCTAAGCGCATTCATCGTGGCCTTATGGCCCTCCATGATACGCTTCATTCGCCGCAACGCGACCAACTCCGTGATGACATCGGGATCCACTTCCACGAAATCAATCATCAAAAGATTAAAAAAATCGCCATTTAAAATGAGTTCAACTTCGGCGTTTTCATACATTCCACTTCCAAAATATTCGAGAAATTCAATGAACTCCCGGTCATGAAAAAAATCTTCTAAAATATTGATGGACCCATTCGGATTGCGATGACCGGCACCTAAATGTAAATCGGATACAACCAGCTTAATTTTTCTACCGCTCGCCGACCCACTCATTGCGGAGAATCAGGGCTCGCAAAATCTTCAAAAGGTACAGACTCTGGATTCGGCTCCATCCATTCCTTTGAAGGCGGCTGTAAAACATTGGGAGTTTCTGCAATCGATGGAGCCTCGTCCAAAGGATTGGCCGGCAAAATTTTTACCGTTCCTTTGGAGCCAAGATAACGACTCAATTTCGCCTGAATACTCTCCGGCGGCTCGGAATTGGGAAGAGTCATAATCATCCCCGACCGCATCATCCGCAAACCTTGTGGCGGCGATCCAATCGCACTCTCAACAAATTTCATTACCTCAACGGAACTCATGGCGGTGGAAGGAGACGCCCAAATAATTTCATACTTGGTTTTCTCCGCGTTCTGAGACCCCATGGGTGTGGGCGTATCCGATATCGCGGAGCTAGAGGTTTGTTGCGATTCCACCATGACTTCACAACGATAGCGAAGCTTTAAAATCTTTCCCTCGGTTCGTTCATCTAAAACACGAAAGCTCTTGATATAATGGTCGGCGGCCTTTAATCGCATCGCCTTTTCCGATTCCGTCAAAGTCGCCGAAAGAACCTCTGCCAGAGCCTTTTCAAAAGCCATTTTTTGAGAATGTTGACGAGCTCCAGCCAAATCGCCATTGACAATGGGAGCCTCTACTTCCACCACCACCGACATAAACTCCGGAGCCTCAGTCCCTAAAACCGTGGAGCTAACGAAACAAAAAGCAAACAGCAAATAAATTATAACGTAAGTGGCAAATAATCGGCGATCACGAATCCATTTTTTTTCCATTGCTCAATCCTCTTCACAGGAAGATCAACCGTCATCTCGACATAATCGGCGCGATATTCCTGTTCGATTATTCTACCCTCTCGGTGAACAAGCGCCAACAAATCTCCTCGGCCTTGGGGCAATAAAACGCGCACACGTTTGTGATCATCCTCAAGAAATTCGTCGAGCCGTTCGATGAGTCCCGGTAAATTTTCGCCCGTAAGAGCTGAAACAAACACCCTTCGGCTGCTCGCCGCCAGACCAAATTTTCGAGTCTTATGCTGATCGATCTTATTATAGACCTCTAGGATGGGCTTATCGAGACAGTTCAAGTCCGCCAAAACTCCTTCTGTCGCGCGTTTATGACTTTCCCAAAGCGGCTCGGACGAATCAATAATATGAAGCAAGAGATCCGCTTCTTGAATTTCTTCCAAAGTAGCATGAAAAGCTTCCACAAGTTCATGCGGGAGCTTTCGGATAAATCCCACGGAATCCGTGATGAGGACCTCCCGATGAGACGGAAGAAGAATTCGCCGCGTCGTCGGATCAAGGGTCGCGAAAAGCTTATTTGCTCCCTGCCCCTCTGACTGAGTTAAACGGTTGAAAAGAGTGGTTTTTCCAGAATTCGTATAGCCAACCAATACCATTTGATGAATCTGACTTCGACGGCGCTTCTCACGCTGTAAATGACGCGTATTTTTTACACGTTCCAAATCCTTCTTTAATCGACGCACTTTTTCTTTAATGACGCGCCGATCCAACTCCAATTGAGTTTCCCCAGGACCCGTCATTCCGATTCCCCCACCCTTTTGACGCTCCAGGTGAGTCCACATCCCTGTCAGTCTGGGCAATAAATAGAGAAGCTGAGCAAGTTCGACCTGAAGTTGCCCTTCTCGCGTGTGAGCACGTTTCGCGAAAATATCGAGAATCAGCGCCCGTCGGTCAATCGTTCGAATTCCAAAGGCCTCCTCCAAATTCCTTGTCTGTCGAGGGCTTAACTCATCATCGAAAATAATAAGGTCTGCTCCTAAAAGATGGGCATGTTCCGTGATTTCACGAACTTTTCCTTTGTTGATATAAGTACCCGGATTGATACGATCCAATCGACAGGCCATTTTCTCAAGAACCAGGCCACCGGCCGACTGTGTTAACTGATCGAGCTCTTCTAAACTGTCCTCAACATCCGGATCATCAAAGTCTCGGCGCGCCCTTAACTTCGGCGTATAGGTTCCGACTAAAATCGTACGCTCTCGCAAATCGGCTTCATTCATCATCGAAGAGAGATACTTCCTTCGCCGAACTCACGCTCAAGCCACGACATGAGTTCGACATTTGTATTAACGGTGAATGCAGTATCCATCGTCACAAAGGATTGCCGAAGAGCCGAACCATTCACTTCTTTTTCAACAGGAATATGAACTTTCACCTTAATGGCTCCTGGAAACTTTTGAACGCGCTCCGAAAGATTTGAAAGCCGCTCCATATCCGTTGTTGATTTCAGTCGAATATGAAGTTCAGAAAAACTCACGTGTGACAGGTCGGATATTTCCCTCGCCAACATCTTCGTCAAATCATTTTCACGAGTCACTTGGCCCCGAATTAAAAGCAATCGATCGGCAGCCAGAAGGGATGAAGATTTATTATAGAGATCGGAGAAAACGACCACTTCCATAACAGCTTCACGATCTTCCACAGAAAGAAAAGCCATCTTCGTTCCCTTCTTCGTAAAAATTTCTTTGACGCTTACCACGAGTCCCGCTACCGAAACTTCCTGATCACGAGGAGGAATCGCTCCTTCTCTCAAAGAGAGAATGGATTTCGTTTTAAAAGTTTGTAAGAGAGGTTCGTATATTTTTAGAGGATGACCCGTCATATACGTTCCCAGCAAATGTTTTTCATCGTTGAGACGAATTCGATCGGGCCATTCTTCAACCACTTTGATTTTGGGTTTCGCGGCAAAAAGTGCCACTTGGCCTCCTCGACGATCTCGGCCTTCTGCGACAGCGGTTGACATCAAAGAATCGAGAGAGGCAAACAGACTCGATCGAGTCGCTCCAAGCCCATCTAAGGCTCCAGAACGAATCAAGCACTCCCCCTGACGTTTATTCAGTAAATCAATAGGGGCTCTCGAAAAAAAATCTTCGAAATTTTTATAACTTCCGTTGGCTTCTCGCTCGGCAACTACGGCTTCGGCTACATTCTCTCCAAAATTCTTAATCGCCGAGAGACCAAATCGTACTTTCAATCCAGAATCCGAATCTTCTAAAGAGAAAACTTTCTGAGATCGATTCACATGGGGCGAAAGTACCTCCACTCCCCGAGAACTTGCCGCACGAATAATGAGGCCAATCTTATCCAGATCCTCCGCTTCAGAAGAAAGAAGAGCCGCATAAAAAGCTTCGGGATAATAGGTTTTCAAATAAGCCGTTTGAAAGGTTACCATCGCATAGGCTGCGGCATGCGATTTATTAAATCCGTACTTCGCAAACTCCGCCATTAAATCGAAAATCTTTTGCGCTAAATTCGTTGGATGCCCAAGTTTTTCAGCTCCTTTGACAAACTTTTCGCGTTGCTTGGCCATTTCGGCTGCGATTTTTTTACCCATCGCACGGCGAAGAAGATCGGCTTCGCCTAAACTAAAACCAGCCATCACATTCGCCGTCTTCATGACCTGTTCTTGGTAAACAAAAACGCCGTACGTTTCTTTCAAGATGGGTTCTAAGACAGGCGAATCATAAACCACTTGGCGCTGCCCCGCCTTACGTAAAATAAAATCATCAACCATCCCTCCCTCTAAAGGTCCCGGACGGTAAAGTGCCACGATCGCAATCAAATCTTCCAAGCAAGTCGGTCTCAAACGACGAATCACATCTCGCATCCCCGAAGATTCAAGCTGAAATACTCCAACGGTATCTCCGCTCGAAATTTCCGCCATGACTTTTGGATCGTTATAATCAATTTTTAAAAGATCGATGGCTTGACCCGTTAACCGAATACACTCGTCGATCACGGTAAGATTTCGTAATCCTAAGAAATCAAATTTAAGGAGACCAAGTTTTTCGACGCCCTTCATCTCGAATTCCGAGATGATTTCCTCGTCGGCACCTTTTGAAAGAGGAAGATACTTCGTTAATAAATCGTCGGCGATAACGACTCCAGCGGCGTGAACACTCGAATGCCGATTCAAGCCTTCAAGACGTTCCGCGATACGCAAAAGCTCGTCAGCCTTCGGGTCCCTCTCCCGAAGCCGAGCAAACTCGGGTTCCATCTGAAACGCATCGGCGAGGGTAATATTGAGGACATTTGGAACCAGCTTCGCGATGGCATCCACGTCTCCGTAAGGAATTCCTAAAGCGCGCCCAACATCGCGAATGACGGCCTTTGATTTCATCTTTCCAAAGGTTGCTATTTGAGCCACTCGAAGCCGGTCGACATCTTGTAAAGCATTATCCCGAATATTGTAACGATCGCGAACATATTGAATCACTCGATCGCGGCCCTTAATACAAAAGTCGATATCAAAATCCGGCATGGAGATCCTCTCTGGATTTAAAAATCTTTCAAAGAGGAGATTATAACGAACCGGATCGATATCGGTAATTTGAAGACAATAAGCAGCAATGCTTCCAGCTCCCGATCCCCGGCCGGGACCAACCGGAATTCGTTGTTCCTTACTCCACCGGATAAAGTCGGCAACAATTAAAAAGTAACCAGCAAAATTCATTTTCGAAATGATTCGACATTCTTCTTCGAGCCTTTCTCGATAAATTTTTTCCGTTTCGGGATATTTTTCCGCGGGCGTGAATGTTCGAATAAGTTCTAATCGCTTTTTAAGACCCTTTTGACATTCTTCAACCAAGACACGATCTATATTTTTTTCCGCAACTTCGCCACCGAACTGAGGAATATGATAAGTTCCTGTCTCAAATTCAAACTGCGTCCGTTGAAGGAGATCATCGGAAGCTTGAAGCCATTCTGGATGATCGCTGAATGCCCTTTCCATCTCTTCTTTTGATTTAAGATAAAAATCGTGCGAGCCAAGTTGAGGACGCTTTTCATCAAGTAAAGTTGTTCCCGCTCCAATAGAAAGCATCACCTCATGAGCTAAATGGTCTTCGGGATTTAAATAATAAACAGGTTGAGTAGCCACACACCGAGCTCTAAGCTTTTCGGCCATTTGGATGGAAGGCCCTTCGTCTTGAGCTTTTTCATATCGATGAATTTCAAAATAAAGATTTTCTGTCGGCCATTTTTTAAAAAAATCATAAGCACTTTCTCGTTGAGGATGATCTGGCGGAATCATCTAAACTAAATCTTGCGAATGTGCCAAAATC
>CAZSZT010000042.1:0-8675 GCA_964611175.1 uncultured Bacteriovoracaceae bacterium | reverse complement strand
GGGGTTTTTCCTCCCGTCGCGGCGGCCATTTTACCGTCACAGCTACCACAAGCCTTGTTCAATTCCCTGATTGTTTTGGCCGAAAAGGTTGCCGCTCATGATTTGGCCCAATGGGGTTTGGTGAATCGGGTTGTTCGCAGTAGCGAATGGGAAAAGGAGCTTCGATTATTTATTGAAGAGAAGATTCTTCCTCGATCGGCGTCTTCCCTGCAGATGGCTCATCGGGCATCGAGAATGAATTTCGCGGCACACTATCACAAGCGAATCGACGCCCTTGAAAAACTTTATTTGGGAGAATTGATGTCAACTCACGACGCCACAGAAGGGTTGAAGGCCTTTCTTGAAAAACGTCGACCAATATGGAGTAACACATGAGATCGCGACCGAGTGCGAAAGTAAAAAACGGATTGGAGGATATCCTTAAGAAATCCTCACGTTTGATGGCCAATCGCGGATTTAGCGGGACCAGCATGAGAGATTTGGCGCGCGAAACCGGAAGAAGCCTTGCGGGGCTTTATCATTATTTTCGTACGAAGGAAGATTTGTTATTTCTTATTAACTTCAATGGATTTTCGCAACTTCTGACATCCGCCACGGAACTAAAACTCAAAATGGAAGACCCCGATTCTCGACTAAAAGCGTTTGTAAAAAATCATGTCGAGTATTTTTGTGATCATATGGACGAAATGAGAGTGATGATTCACGGCACTCTCGAACTGGATGCCCCTCGACATCGAAAAATCAAGAAACTCAAGGTTGATTACGGAGAAGTTGGAAAGGAGTGTGTACGGACTTATCTATCGCGGGCGTGGGTAAATTCACCAACCGAAAAGGAGGTTGAGTTAAAGACGTTTCTTTTATTTGGAATGATGAATTGGATTTATTCTTGGTTTTCGTCGGAGAGTCACGGATCGCCGGAAGCTCTTTCTCAAGAAATTTTTGAAACCTTCGCCGAAGGGTGTCGGCTCCGTCGGGGTCAACGAACCGAGCGGTCGAAAAATTCTGGGCGTGTCGCATGAACGGGGGTCCATCCAAGGTTCAATCGATTGTGCAGATGGCGGAGAATTTGTGCCGCGATTTTGATTTTAATTATGTGAAATCCTGGAAAGAAAAGAACCATGGCCACGCCTTAGGGTTCATGCCGGTTTATGCCCCTCGGGAGCTGATTCATGCGGCAGGAATCTTGCCCGTTGGAATTATGGGGGCGGGGGATGAAATCGAAATCATTCGGGGAGATGCTTATTTTCAATCCTATATCTGTCGAATTCCGCGATCGACCATTGAATTGGGGGTTTCAGGTAGGTTGGATTGTCTTGATGGAATGGTTTTTCCGGCAATTTGTGATGTCATTCGAAATTTGAGTGGAATGTGGAAGATGATGTTCCCAAACAAATTATCGAGATATATGGATTTTCCTCAGAACTTTGGTGATTCGGGATTGAGTTTTTATCTGAAGGAAATGGAAAGTTTTGTAAAGGACTTAAGCCTCATCTCGAAAATAAACGTTACCGAAGATCGATTGCGTGAGTCCATTCAACTTTACAATGAGAACCGACGGGCGATTGATAAACTTTATAATCTTCGCTCCCAGTATCCGCACAAGGTACTCACGATTGAATTGTATCTGTTGATGCGGGCATCCAATATTCTTGAGGTTTCGGAACATACGCGGTTGTTACAGGAGTATATGAAAGCCATCGTCGAGGTAGACCGACCCGAGCGTGACAACGTCCGCGTGATTGTTTCGGGAGCTTTTTGTGAGCAACCTCCGTTAAATCTGGTGCGCGCTCTTGAAAATTCTGGATGTTATATCGTTGATGATGATTGGGTCTTGGGGGCTCGGTATTTATTGGGAGATGTGAATCTTGATGGAGATCCGTTCGAAAATTTAGCACGTGCGTATCTGAGTCGTACGGTGAGAACGGCATCCCGATACGAAGAGGGAGAGGAGAAGGGCGACTATCTTATTTCGTTAGTGAAACAGAGACGTGCGGAAGGCGTGGTCTTCGCCGCCGCGAGTTTTTGCGATCCGGCCCTGCTGGAGAGACCCATGTTACAGTCGGCACTTACGAAAGCAGGGGTTCCTCACACCGGTTTTAAGTACGCCGAAAATACAGGGCAGATTCAGGTCATTAAAGAAGAAACCGGGACATTCGCCGATTCGATTAAATTATGGGGTGGCCAATGAAAGGGACGGAATCCAAGAGCATCCAAAAAGAAGAGAGCATGTTGATTCAAAAAAGAATGATCGCCGATCATTTTCATCAGCTTGCCGGCGCAAAAGATTTGGGAAAAAAAGTTGTGTATACGTTTGTTCCAGGCAATCTGAACGAGTTGATTTGGGCATTGGATATGTTGCCAGTGCATCCGGAGATTAATGCGCTTCAATCAGGAATGAGAAAACAAAGCGGTGCTTATATTCAGGAAGCCGAGAAGTCCGGGCATTCCGAAGACGTTTGTACCTATGTGAAATGCGATATCGGAATGTTAAGAAAGGGAAATCGAGGGCCGACTGGAGAGAAGCTGCCTGAGCCGGATTTGCTTCTGTTAAGTTATACCGGCTGTTTCACATTCATGAAGTGGTTTGAGTTGTTGCAAAAAGAGTATAACTGCCCCGTTGCTATGCTTCACGTTCCGTATCAAGGGGATGGAGAAATCACGGAGGCCATGAGAAATTATGTTACCGCTCAGTTAAAAGACACCGTGATTCCGGCGCTTGAAAACGTGGCCGGAAAAAAATTGGATCAGGATCGCCTTTCGAATTATTTGGCATCGTCCGCGAGGGCGGAGGAAAACTTGGTCAAGGTTTGGGAGTCCGCTAAGAATCGGCCCTCTCCTATCGATGCCTATTTTGGGGGTGTCTATTATATCGGCCCAATTTTCACAGCCTTTCGAGGTCTTCCAGAATGTGAAGCGTACTACGAGTCCTTATGGGATGAAGTTCAGAAACGATTAAGGAGCGGACAGGGACCGACAACGCCTGATGGCGAATTACTGACTCAAAAATTTAGAATTATTGTCGAGGGCCCGCCCAATTGGACGAATTTTCGGGAATTTTGGAAAATGTTTTCCGACGAAGGCGCTGTCGTCGTGGCTTCGACTTATACAAAAGTGGGTGGACTCTATGAACGTGGTTTTCGGCACGATCCAAAGAAGCCCTTGGAGAGTCTCGCCGATTATTGCCTGGGCTGTTATACGAATCGAAACCTACCGAGTCGGGTAGAAATTCTTCAGAAATATATTGAAGACTATGAAGCGGATGGATTTCTGATCAATTCGATCAAGAGTTGTAATTCATTTTCCGCCGGACAGCTCTTGATGCTGCGTGAACTTGAAAAACGAACCGGGCGTGCGGGGGGATTTATCGAATCGGATCTAGTCGATCCGCGCTATTTTAGTGCTTCGAATATCAAAAATCGATTGGAGTCCTACTTTCAAATGGTGACAGCCAAGCGCGGGACATCCTCTCCAATGGCCACCACAAACTAAGAAAGGACAGGGATCGTGACCCAAGTGAATTGTTTAGTCGGAATTGACCTAGGTTCGACCACAACCAAAGCGGTCTTTATGGATGCAAGGGGACGAGTTCTTGGCAAGGGAATTACCAATTCGCGAAGCAATTACGAAATCGCCTGCCAGATCGCGCGCGAAGAAGGAGAAATTGCCACGCGGTTCTTCTTGCTTCAGGATCATTTGCGAGAGAAAGCAGAATTGCGCAGTATTCTTGCCCCTTTGATGGCTGCCCTTTCGGCACGTTTTGCATTGGCACAGCATCGGAAACAACTCCGCGCCCTGCGAGAGGAGTGTTTCAAGGTTGTCGAATCCTGGCCGGAGTCTTTTCCCCAGACGGATCGTTATCGGGAAGCTTTGGATTCTATTTTCACGGCCATCGATGCTCAATCGGATGAACTTTTTCAGCCCGGGGCCCGGGCGCAGAGTGACTTTTTCCGAGATATTGCGACAAGTTTGTTTTTGCGGGAGGCCGATCAAGTCGCCAAAAAACTCGAACTGACATTTGACAAATTGATTGGTGTTTTTGATCGAGCCATTCTCAAAGTCGAAAACCAAAGTTTTGCAGCTTGTTTCACTGAATATTTAGATTCAGCCCGTCGGGACGTCATCGCAGATCCTGCATTTTCGGCATATGAAAGTGTCATTAGTGCCGCCGTGAATGAGATGATTTCACTTCGAATCCCCATCCTTCGTCAGGTGGGCACGGGTTATGGGCGTTTGACTCTTCCATTTCCAAAAGATCAGATTCGCTCGGAGATTCTTTGCCACGGCTTGGGAGCCCATGCGATGTTTCCTGGGACGCGAACCGTTCTCGATATTGGAGGTCAGGATACAAAGGCCATTCAAGTCGACACCGACGGAGTGGTCACAAGTTTTCAGATGAACGATCGATGCGCGGCCGGGTGTGGACGTTATCTGGGTTATATTGCCGACGAGATGAATATGGGCGTGCATCAGCTTGGACCGCTGGCTTTGAAATCTAAAAAACCCGCGAGGATCAATTCAACCTGCACCGTTTTTGCGGGGGCGGAACTTCGTGAGCGATTATCCCTGGGAGAAAATCGGGAGGATATTTTGGCCGGGCTTCATCGAGCGATCATTCTTCGGGCGATGTCGTTGCTTGCTCGCAGCGGCGGGGTCACCTCCGAGTTTACGTTTACCGGGGGCGTGGCACGAAACGCGGCAGCCACGCAGGCTCTGAAACTCCTTGTCTTTGAAAATTATGGCGAAGTGAAAACGAATATTAGCGAAGACAGTATCTATATGGGCGCGTTGGGTGCCGCACTTTTCGCGAGGCGTGATGCGGCGGCCTGAAAGGAGAAGTTCGATGGAAAGGAAAGCCATGTTTTATAGTGCCGGAATAGATGTTGGGTGTAGTTCCGTGAAAACCGTTTTGGTTTCGGCCGATCGGGAGTTAACCGCTGTCGATTTCGATATTGAAAAGATTCGCAAGAGAAATATTAAAGATGTGATTCGGGAGTCCTTCGATCGAGTTCTAAAACAAAACAATCTGAAAAGAGAAGATGTCTCCTATGTGGCTTCGACAGGAGAAGGCGAAATGGTGGATTTTCGTCGGGGGCATTTTTATTCGATGACATGTCACGCTCGTGGTGGAATCTATCTTCAGCCGCAGGTGAGAGCCGTTGTGGATGTTGGCGCGCTTCACGCAAAGGCGATTCAAGTCGACGAACGTTCAAAAGTTTTGGGTTATCGAATGACCTCTCAATGTGCGTCTGGGTCTGGTCAGTTTCTTGAAAACATTGCCCGATATCTTGGAGTTCCCAACGAAGATATCGGGAGTCTTTCGATGAAAGCCGACCATCCCGAGACACCGTCGGGGATTTGTGCCGTTTTGGCGGAAACGGACGTTATTAATATGGTGAGCAGGAAGATTTCGACACCAAATATTCTCAAAGGGATTCACCTTTCCATGGCCCGAAGGCTTTTGAATTTGATTCGTATGTTGAAGGTCGAGAATCAAGTCCTTGTGACGGGTGGCCTTGCGCACGATCAGGGCCTCATGGCGGCACTGCAGGAATTGGCGGACAAAGACAATACCGGCTTGAAAATTCTGAACGATGAAAAATCCGTTTTTGCGGGAGCGATTGGAGCGGCTCTTTGGGGAGCCTTTCGGCACGAACGTCTTCAACAATCATCGGAGAATGAATCTTGGGATCGGGTGGATGCCCTATGATGGATTCGTCGTTTGGTTCGATAGGAGAATTCTTTATCGACAACAGGGAGCGATATCCCACACAACCTGGAATCGGAGAGAGAGTTGGGGATTCTTATTGTTTTTGGACCTGGGCGGAGATAACCAATAAAATTTTTTCGTTTAGCGAGGCCTTGAGTCGAGAAGGACTTCGGCGTGGTGATCGCGTGGCATTCATCGCCGGAAATTCTTATTCGCGATTCATTGCGGAAATGGCCGTAATCAGTTCCGGCTTCGTAAGCGTCCCGCTTTTTGCCGGCTACCCCTCGGAAACCCTCCAGCAATTGATTGAATTTTCGGAAGTGGAAATGCTCATCGTCGATCAGAAAAGTAGGCTCGACACGTTTTCAGCCAGGTCAATTCCGATGAGGACAATATCCTTGGATTCCTTTTCGTTTCCTTCGGAGATGGAGTCGAGCGCGACGATCAAGGAGCGATTTCAAAGTGTTCCGCCCGACACGACCGCTTTCATCATGTATACTTCTGGAACAAGTCAGTTTCCAAAAGGCGTTCAACTTTGCCATCGCCATATTCTTTCGCAGCAACAGGCCCTCTCCCTTGTTTGGAATCCGAGACCCGGATTGAAAACCCTTAGTTATTTACCCTGGCATCACAGTTTTGGCGGGCTTTTTGAAAGGTTTTTTGTCGTTGCTTCCGCCGGCTGTCTTGGTCTTGATGATTCCGCGGGGAAAAATATCGATCGAATGCTTGAGAATTTTGATCTGATCAAGCCGAATTGCTTTTTTAGTGTTCCGAAAGTTTACCAAGAAATTGTTGCGCGTGTTTTGACCTCTCCCAAAATTGAGGAATCGTTCTTTCATCGGGATCTTGAATTTGTCTTTACGGCGGCGGCCCCCCTGCCTCTGAGCGTCTCGGATGTATTTAAGGAGAAAGGGGTGCCGGTCGTGGAGGGGTGGGGGCTTACTGAAACGTCTCCGTGCTGCACGTTAACGCCTAAAACGGTTGATCGAATCCAGGGTGTTGTGGGGTTCGCCATTCCGGGAGTTGAAATCCGCCTTGATGAAGAGAACGAAATTCTGGTTCGTGGGCCGAATGTCATGACAGGATACTGGCGCCAGGAAGAGGCCACCCGAGAAGTTCTCAGCGAGGATGGCTGGTTTAAAACGGGTGATTTGGGCGAGATGACGCCTGCCGGGTTAAAGATCCTGTCGCGCAAGGATCGTATGTTCAAACTCGATAATGGCGAAAAAATTTTCCCACCGGTGCTTGAAGAACAGGTCAAAACGCATTGCAAATTCGTAAAGCACGCGTATGTCTTTGGCGCGGGTCAACGGAACCCGTTGTTGATCGTCTTTCCGAGCAACGAATTGTTGGCATCGACGTCTCGATCCTTGTTGGATCGATCAAACTGTCTTTACCCGAAGGATCCTTCCAGTTTTTCGAATTGTCTCGGGCGATGTTTGATCGAAATCAACTCCGCGCTGAGTAAAATTGAGCGAATCGATCGGGCTTTGGTGATCAACCGAGAACTGTCTCTCGATCGCGGAGAACTCACCCCCTCGTTCAAAGTGGTGCCTCGTCGAGTGTCTGAAAATTATCATGAATATATTCGTGCCGTTGAAGACGGGAGGTTTGAAGATTTGCCCGAAGATGCGTATGTGGTTCGGATAAGAAAGGAAGAGTGTTGTCATGGGAGCCGTTAATTTAGAACGAGCATCGAGTTTTAAGGCGCGAGAGAGCGAACAAAATATTAAGCGAGTGGCTGTTGTGGGCGCGGGAACGATGGGAGCAGCGATCGCTCAACACTTCGCGATGAAGGGACTCGACGTTCAATTGGTCGATCTCAACCCCGAAGCGCTTGATCGAGGTCTCAAAACGATCGAGAAAAGTCTAGATGAGGCCAAGAATCGAAAAGTTCTTACGGAAAATCAAGTCGTCGAAGTTCGAGCGCGACTTCGTGCGACCTCGGAACGGAAGGATCTTTCCGAAAGGGATTTAATTGTTGAAGCTGTTTTCGAGGATCTTGCAACGAAGAAAAAACTTTTTGCTGAACTTGAGGATTGCATTTCGCCCACCTGTATTCTTGCCACCAATACGTCATCGCTTCTCGTACGCGATATCGCCGAGAATTTACGTCATCCGGAACGTGTCGTGGGGGTGCATTATTTTTATCATGCCGCAAAGAACAAATTAGTCGAAGTGATCCCCGGGGCTAAGACCTCGGAAGGGGTGACGGCAAAAGTTTTTCGATTCTACGCGAACACCGATAAAATTCCCATTCTTTCGAAGGACGCTCCGGGTTTTGTCGTCAACAGATTTTTTGTTCCATGGCTTAACGAAGCCGTTCGTTTATATCAAGAGGGGTATGGGAGCCTCCCGTTCATCGACGAAACGGCTCGCAAGGTTTTTCAAGTTGGGCTCGGCCCGTTTGCCCTGATGAATGCCACGGGAGTGCCCATCGCCTTGCATGCTGCGACTTGCTTGGCTGAAAAACTGGGCTCTTTTTATGAACCCGCTAAACAATTGCAGACGCAGGTCAACTCCAAAGCAAATTGGAATCTCGATTCAACGGAGATTTTAATGGGAGGCACCAATCGGGCGTCGATTATCGAGGACCGACTTTTGATGGCTGTTTGGGTGGCGGCGACCGACCTCGTTCGGGATGGGGTCAGTGATTTCGCGGACGTCGATCTAGGCGCGAGAGTGGGCCTTCGATGGCCGAAAGGTCCCTTCGAGATGATGAATGAAAGAGGAGTGCCGGATTTTTTAAGAGAATCCATTAAAACCGATGCACGCGGGTTAGTTCCGCTTGAATGGGTAAAATGCGATCTTCGTGAGCGCTGGGGGATCATCAGCTTTCGAATTCCGGATCGTATGAATCCCCTCAGTGAAGAATCCCTTCATCAGTTATCAGAGCATCTAAAGAGCCTTGAATCCAACGAAGCAATTTCGAATATTCTCATTCGGGGAACCGGTAAGGCGTTCATCG
>CAZSZT010000041.1:0-8715 GCA_964611175.1 uncultured Bacteriovoracaceae bacterium | reverse complement strand
TATCTGTGCATGTTCGGGCTGCGCCCGGGCGAAAGCGCCGTGCGCGACATTCGCTCAAACACGTGCTAAAGGACGGGGACACCCATGCCGCCACACAGGGCTGTTTTCAGATCCTAGTCCTCCAACAAATAAGTAACTAATCAAAATTATTAACTAATATGGAATTATTAGGGCTAGCTAATAGCCTATATAGTATTGATATATGATAAATATATGCATTATATGATATTATTAATTCATGAAAAAACTAATTAAACTTCGAGTCGACGATGCAATTACTCCTCTCCGTAAATATCTGGATAAAGGGGCATTCCCGCTTCCGGCACGAGGATGGATTCGATTTGTACGTGAAGCATTGCAAATGACATCTAGCCAATTGGCTTCTCGAATGAGCATTTCACAGCCAACTCTTAGTCGAATGGAAGCTGGCGAAGTCGCTGGAACAGTTACTATGAATACATTACGAAAAGCTGCCCATGCCGTGAACTGCGAACTGTATTATGCCTTTGTTCCCCGCACGTCTTTGTCGCAATCATTAGAACAAGAAGCCTATGCGCGCGCAAAATCAATTTTGGAAAGAGTGAATCGCACTATGTCTCTAGAGAATCAAGAGCTAGAGATAAACTCACAAAGCAAGTTGCTTGAGGAGATAACTAAAGACCTCATTGATAATAAAAAAGTATGGAGGAGTACCCTTGATCAAAGATGACCTCTTTCCTGACGAAGATGGAGCAACTCCACTTACAGCAGAAGAAAAAAAAGAGCTGATTGTTAGAGATGTTTTTACTCGAGGACAATTGAATGAATTGGAAGCTCGAAATATTGCTCATGCTTTCATTTGGGCGGAAACAGATTCGTGGCTCAAAAAGAATTTGTTAAGTGTCTCCGGCATTAAACGGCTTCATAAAGAAATGTTCAAAGAAGTGTGGAGATGGGCCGGTGACTTTAGAACATCGATGAAGAATGTTGGAAATATTGAAGCAAAGCACGTGCAGTCAGAAGTCCATCAAGCCGCCACAAACACGGAAATAGCAATTGAGCAAAAAACGTATCCATTAAATGAAATTGCTGTTCGTTTGCATCATCGCCTTCTTTGGATTCATCCTTTTCCGAATGGAAATGGCCGTCATGCACGTGCCATGGCAGACCTCCTTTTACAGTTTAATGGTGAAGCCCCCTTAACTTGGGGGAAATCCCTTAGTGCAGATCGCAAAAAACAAAGAGATAAATACCTAGAGGCCGTTCAAAAAGCGGACAGTACAGATTTTGCGGATCTGATCAAATTTGCAAATTCGTGACAAATATTTTGCTCCGCCTGATTTCAATATTAATGGTATCGAAAATATTTACCGCCAAACCCTTGAAGTTTTAGAATCAAAATAAAATATTTCTAATGGAAGACTTTTTGCGTTTGAAGCTCGCCTTTGTTTAATCAGTTCAACTTCTTTTATGAGCACCTTATTTCCCTTTCGAATCTCCTTCAGATACAAAGAGTGGAAATCTTTTTTGTTCGTTAATTAATTTTGTGAATTGCTTTTTAAGAGACAACTTTGATTTTCGATAATTAAGTTTAACCAGATCTGTTTCTTCAAACAAATGTAAGGCTCTGGACTGCAGCAATTGCCGAGATGATCAATAGATCCTCGAAATATTCGCGCCCATGAAATCTATTTTTAACGTCAAGCGAAATCGTTCCTATCAAGTTTAAAAAACAATCTGATACCTCACACCCGCCCCTTTTCCATATTTCTGAATAAATCCATCCTCAAGCAAAACTTGAATTGCGTTGAGAACAGTTCGGCGAGGAAGACTGGTCTTTTCGGAAAGCTCTGCCATTCTCAATCTACTTTCTGGCTCATCCTTAAAACATTCGAGAACTTTGCGCGCTGCGGGTGCAAGATCTTTGAAGGCTCTAAATTTCACACGATTGTGATCGATATCCTTGAATGCATCCATCAGCACTTTGATCATAAAATTTAGGAACAGATCGATTCGATATTTCGATGGATCCTGTTTAAACTTGCCATTGGAGCAGCGATGTAAGACGAGGTAGTAATCTTCTTTATGTTTTTCAATGTGCCTATCAATCGCTAAATACCTCGAAACCGAAGCTATGCTTTCATCTGGACTTTGCAAGAGCGCAAGCAAAAAGAGACCTCGACCTAGTCGTCCGTTACCATCTTGGAAGGGATGAATCGCTAAAAATCTAAAAACAAACTCACAGGCGACTGCCACGGGCCAGACTTCATGGCCTATTGATTCTCGATACCAATCGATTAATTCTTTCATCGCCGCATCTGTTGCCGGGCCTGGATCCGCAGTGATAAGAACATTCCTCTTTTCACCCGTCGTATGATTTTGTTCAATTACGGAATTCGGATTTGATTTGTATCTGCCTCGATAATGACTGGCCTTGGGATAAAATTGGAGCAGCTCTTGATGAAGACCGCGAAGATGGGTTTCTGAAAATGGAACCATTTGTTTAGCCTGCTCATAGATAATTCCTAACATCGCGCGACAGCCCGCAACCTCCTCAATGCTGCGTTCGCGATCTTTTGAGAGTTTGTTCTCTATAAATGAGAGATTCTTTTGAAATGAAGTTGTCTTTCCATCTTCACTCAAGATCGTATCGATCCAACTGATTTCTGAGTCCGTTAGGACGGCATTTTCTATACGAGTCGACGCGCCGATCATGCTGATTCTTGCAAAGCGATGGATGAATTGAAGCTCTTCTTCACTAAGGGATTGGAGAGCAGCAAATTTAATATCAAAGCTCGATTGAAGTGCCTTGAGTCGCTTTGTAAGTTCATCTTCGATTCTATAGGACAGCATACTTGAATTGTGCCATATTGCGCCTAATTACGCCATTTATCATGGCCTTTTTTTGCGCAATATGGCGCAATTAATTGAAAAAGCTTAATGATTTCAATGGGACTCCAATACAACGATTGACATTGATACAAGGGCTCTCAGGAAGGACAGGTAACACCTACTGATGCTATTTAAAAAATTTCAAAAAATTTCCATTTCAGATGCTTTTTGCAAATAATCAAATAGCCTCGTCAAGAGGCGCTGACCTACCGGGCAATGGTCACCCCATCACTTCAACCTTTTGCTCTCATGCTTGTCCGACTATTCTAAAACAATGAACGAAGAAACAAATTCTAACTCAGAGAAGAAGGACAAGAGAAAAAAAGAAGAAAGACCGCTTCCAGAAATCTTTACTTCTCTGGATCTGGAGCTCAATCAACCCTCAGGAAAAATTATTCAGATCGGGGCTGTATTTGGAAAACTTCAAACAGGAGAAATCCTTGAAACCTTCTCCCGCTTCATCAAAATTGATGAACCTCTCAGTGAACGAATTAGTAAACTGACAGGTATTAAAGAATCTGATCTCGCTGGCGGCATCAGTTTGGAAGTGGCCTATATGGAACTGGCCAATCTTCATATTCATCACAAATCGTTCATGAATCCCATCGTATGGGGAGGAGGAGACTCCATTGCTATTCGGCGAGAGCTGGAAGCTAAAGATCTCGATTTTTTTAAAGAGAGAAACTTTTGCTTCGGTCGACGCTGGATTGACGTTAAAAGCATTTATCAAATGTATCGCTTTGCCAATGGACTTAAAATGCAGTCGGGTCTTGGAAAATCCATGGGACGTTTTGGAATTCAATTTCGAGGGAAGAAACATAACGCCACAGACGATGCCCTCAATACTTTTCGCCTCGCTCAACTTCTTGTTCAAAAATTGAAAGATCCTTATGAAAACTGATTTTCTTGAACTTAGAAAGCGAGGGCGACTCTTTCAATCCTATTGGAGTCAATCAAAGAGAAAAGTTTTAACAAAAGATGTTACTGAAAATGCTCCGAAATTTCTCTTTGAGGACTGCGAGATTCAAGAAGGCGTGCTTCTCCGAGATATTTTTTTGCTTCTCATGAAGCACCTCGATATCTTTTCTCTGATCCTACAGAATTGGTGTACAGAAATTGTCCATGAGGGTCTTTTTGAGAAAAAAATTCAAAGAAAAAAACAGACATTGAATTTCTCGAACTTTATTGGGATTTAAGACAAGATACCCCCGACGATCAGAAGGACGGCTTAGGTCTTTACGGTTATCGATTTCCTTCTTTTCATGGTGTCGGCCCCAAACTAAAAGAAGACGAATTGGACTCTGGAGGAAATATGGCTTATCCGAAAGGGAGTCGCATCCCTTATAGTATTTGCCTAAGCTCCCCTAGTGAACTCATTCATCTTCCCGTCGTTCTTTCCAGAAATCTCGAAATTTATAATGAAACAGATTTTAAAGCCCCTTCCGAGAAATTTACCGATTGCACTTATTCCTTAGGTCACATTCTCTATGGAATCCTTTGGGAACTTTCTTTTCATGGCAGCCCAGCGAGTCGCGATATGACGGCCAACCAACTTAAGACGGCTGTGAAAGAAATTAAGCAGCGTGAGAGTAAATCAAAACTGAAATCGGTGCCGTCAAAAAGATAAACATTTCAAAGTTTAGGGAATTCATTAAACTTTTTCTTTATTTGAAATAACTCGTCTGAAATGATCGGCCAATGTCTCGTCTTTTGAGTATTTTTTGCATAAAGATCGTTCTGGAAAATACAAAGCCTTCCGTTTGGAGACGCTTAGAGGTCCCTTCAAATATGAGCCTCAACAATCTCGCCTTTGCTTTAAATGCCGCTATGGGTTGGGAGTGTAGTCATCTTTATCTATACGAGTGTGGAGAACAGGAGTTCGGCAACCCCGAGTACGATGAAGAAGGCGCATGGGAAGACGATCGAAAAATTTTTGTTTATCAAATGGCGAAGAAAACAAAGACCTTTAAATATGTCTATGATTTTGGGGATGATTGGCAACACCTCATTACCTTAGAGGGAGAATTCCCCGCAAACCCAAAAGAAAAATATCCAAAAGTCATTGATGGAGCCAACGCTTGCCCGCCGGAAGACTGCGGCGGAGTTCATGGATTTGAAGAATATAAGGAAGCGATTTCTAATCGCTCCCATCCTCGATACCGTGAAATGATGGATTGGCGGGGCGTCTTTGATCCCACCGATTTTGATATTAATCTCGCTAATCTATTTCTGATCAGGCGAAAAATTCCCAAAAACGCAAAGCTGATGCGTTTTTCCAAGAAAATGGTGAATTCAATGTCTCGCTCGTGAATCACCTCGCCATGAGCCGTCACCAGACCTGAACTTTATCCGCCCATACTGACCAATTTGTTAATTCTTCCAAAGTACTTCGTCTCGTTCCTTCCAAGAGTTCAGATTCCGCTATTCCACGAGCATCCATACAGGTTCCGCAGACTCCTATCTCGGCCTTCTGACGTAGAATATGCTTTAGCATAACCTCAATATTGTAATAACCTTGGGGTACCTTCTGATTCTTTTTTGCACAGGCCGAAGCGTCTCCAATGAGAAATACTCTTACTTCTTGTTGTTCATGTTTTGAGAGAGAACCTGCTAAACGAAGAGCGTTGTAATTTTTTTCCGTTCCATAGGGAGGATCATTCAAAATAAATAATGTTTTCATGTTATTGTTTCTAGACTCCATCATGATCATGTCCAGATTATTTGATAAGTTCCAAGTGGGAAAGGATTTCATCGACTTCTTCGTCGTCTCCAAGAGCTGACAGAATTCTCGATAGCGTCGACCTTCGAGGAAGAGAGGCCGTATTAAAAAAGCGACTTAGTGAGGGTTGAGGGAGGCCCGATTGCTCCGCTAACTTTGAAATACCTCCCCAGCGATCTACTTTCTTTCGAAGATTTTTCTTATAATCAACAACGCGTTTCATCATCTCATCGACGTCTTTATTACTGAGGGGCTTGCGGATCTTGGAGCCTCGTTTCCACTCATCTTGATCTTCAATGGATTCTTGAAGATCGGATATAATTTCATCCCGTTCTTGTGAGTCATCTTCCTCATCCCACAGATGAAAAAGATCCCGAGCGCCTTCATAAGCTTCCGCGAGATGAACGGCTTTCACAATAAAATCTTCGCTGAGACCCGCTTTCTTCATCTCCGCAGCAATTCTATAAAGTTGAACAATGGATTCAGCTTCTTTCTTTTTAACGCTCATAATTTTCCTATCCCCAGATATCCTTCACGAATCATCTGGATATGAATCTTAAATTGCCCCATTTCTCTTCGATCCGTTTTCTCATCTTTCTTCACATAAGCTCGGCATAGCCAAGCTTTTTCGTTTTCGATAAAGACAGGGAGGCGCAACTGTACTCGACCGGGGCCCACGTTATGCCATTTCATTTTGTAACCACCTGAAATATTCTTTCCACTTCGATCTGTTGCCGGACTCCAAAATTTGTGATTTTGGAATATAGGATCTTCAAATGGAAAGCCTTCCTTTAGTTTTTCAACGTCTGGTCGAATCACTTTTTCAAACTCTTCAGGTGTAAACACTCGGTTATGTTTCAAATTCAAATATGATCGAAGAGCCCAGTCGGTGATAAAAATATCCATGACTTAGACCCCAATCCTGACATAACTGTTAATAACAGTATATAACATATAATAACATTTTAAAAGCCTCTGTAACCCATTAAAATCAGTCATTTTTACTCCTAACAGGGCCATTACTGGCCCCCTCCCCGGATTTTCGATAATTCACAAGGCTGAAACCAGGTATCAAATTCAACCCCAAGACCGAGTTCATTTCGGAAAGAGCCGGGTTCTCTAAGACTGATGTAGCCAAGTTCTTTTTCAAAGCCTTCGACGTATCCAAACATCATAAAGTCATCATCAACTCAGTATTCGAATAGGGAAACCACTCCATCGGACTGAATGTTCGTTAGACTTCGTTGAGCTTCGTTTAACGGCAACACTTTTTAGATTTTTTGGTTAATCCCAGAAAATAAAAAAGCCCTCTAGGAACCGCCTAGAAGGCTTAAAATTGGTTGCCTCGTCGGCAACGTAATCTTCTCAATACCTTACCTGAATATGCAGTCAACATGCAGTAGCCCATATGCTACCTCCCGAAACCTGGGAGCTTCCTTGTTGGTAAAGGTATTACCACAGCTTCACGAACCCCATTTACTTTGAGTTTCTCTCCTACGGCGTTCATGAGCACGCGGTTAGTCTGTTCAGGGCTGGCTGTCCGATAATCAAGTGGGTCAGTGATTCCTTTGTCGTCCACTCCTGACAATCTTACATAGTGCATCATGGTTTTGATGCTCGTCCAACCGCCAACGCGCATAACGCTGGGAACATCTACTCCACGCCTCAACAGCTCGGTCGCAAAGCAAGCTCGCAGAGTATGAAAACAGACTGGCGTTATTCCAATCTCCTCACAAAATTCGCGGAGCTTTCTTGCTTGCTCGCCGTTCTGCCATAAGCCTGGTCGGGGCAATACATATCCGGGATATTTGCAGGCATTTCGTTGAACGTCATGGTCATGAATCCGTTTGAGATCTTGAACAACTTCCCACAGAGGATCACAAATAGAGATATGTCGCCATTCTCCTGTCTTCGTGCATTTTTCCTCTCGGAATTTTTTGTTGTACGACCTTTGAACGGTGATCATTCGTTCTTGCATGTCGATGTCTGACCACTTCAACGCGTAAAGTTCGCCATTTCGACAGCCCGTATAAACTGCAAAAGACCAAATGTAGTACCATACCGGCTCATACCGTTTTGCGTAGGATAGAAGCTTTTTGATTTCATCTTCGCGAAGAATCTCTGTCCTCATTCGTTTGCGACTCTTGATGGTCACTCCCGTTGTCGGACTATGTTTGATTCCGCGAACATGTTCGAAAAGCATTCCAAACTCAAAGACCTTCTTGATGTCCGCTCGCATTTTTCCGATGAGAGCATCTGAGCAACCTTCTTCCTTCATGGAATGGAAGAGCTTTGTGACATCAGAAGCAGTGATCCTGGCAGCCGATTCTCTATACCAATGATTTGTTCTCCTATGGAGTGCACTGATCGCCTCGTTGTAAGTTTGTTTACTTTGAGGCCAATCGCCCTTTCGGAGTAAATCAGAGGCATGAACATCATATAGGGAGAGCAACGTCTCCCAGTTGGTACCATCCACTTCTCTTTGAGCCTTTTCTCTTTCGGCTTCACGAAGAAGTTCTCGTTCAAGCGCCTTGGCTTTTGGAGAATCTTTTTCAACGCCTTCGAAAACTCGCTTGAGTTGAATGCGTCCATTGGGGTGCTCTTTGCATCGGACACCCACATAGATGTGAAGTCTTTTAATTCCGTTGGTCTCGATTTCTTTTTGCGGCATTTCTTACCTCCTATTTGTTGATAGGAAGTGTTATGAGTCGTTCGAGCTCTTCCCTCAGAAAGCGATTTCGCCTACCAAGTTTGTGAGCCCTCACCTGACCACGATAGATCATGGTCTTCATGCTGCCAATCGAGACCCTTAAGTATTGAGCGGCCTCGCGGGTAGTAAGCCATCTTACATTTACCGACGAGACCTTGGGTTCGTAAGCTATTGGGTTTTCAAAGAACATTTCCGAGCCACGTCTTTTATCTCCACGTCGCTCGATATCTAATCCAAAACTTACAGTATTTAAGAGATCTCCGCCAGCCGTTCCTAGTCTTCCATTTCCGTATTCTTTCCCTCTCTCTCCATTCTTAAATTCCATTTAAACTCCCTTCACACTTAACCGCCCGCCGCCTTGCCCCGTCTTCGTGACTACTCTCAACCGATGCATGTAATGCAACATTCGCAGAAT
>CAZSZT010000040.1:8472-8744 GCA_964611175.1 uncultured Bacteriovoracaceae bacterium | reverse complement strand
AATTTCGGGACTAATGTCCAAGGCTCAGCTCCTGTTCGTAATAAAGGTGTAGCTTAACCCCCTTTTGAACCTCAAGCCAAAAACTTGGAAATACAAGTTCGGGAGATCCAGAACTCGTCCCGGGGAGAGTTTCTTTGGCCATTAGGGAGTGGGACTCCGTTTTCGTCAAAATGGGCCCACTAGGATTTGAACCTAGGACCAATCGGTTATGAGCCGACTGCTCTGACCACTGAGCTACACCCCCCTAGCTAGTTATGTATTAGTTGTAGGGC
>CAZSZT010000040.1:0-8462 GCA_964611175.1 uncultured Bacteriovoracaceae bacterium | reverse complement strand
TGAGCTATGGGCCCCAATACTTGGTCCCATAAGCTCAAGGGTCAGAGCAACTGCTCTTTTTGTTCAATTTGTTGGACCTTAATCAGCCAACTTTTGGAGCATAGCCTCGGAAGATTTGCGAATTTGAAACACAAGCTCCATATCGCCAGGAACCTCCAAATCGTTAGCCTCGAGACCCGCCGTTGTGCTTTCCACGAATTTTGCCAGCAGCGGAGAAACAACCTCCCCTTCGGAGGCGATGTACTCATCCGCAGCATTGGACAGTGCTGAATAGAGCTCTCGTTGCGTTTCTACCTCTGTCTTTTTGTTCTTAAAGGGAGAAGTGCTCTCACTAAACTTATCCGTACTCGCGATATCGCTATCCTTGACCGTTGCCTTCGATAGCAAAATCACCCCCATCACGACAAAGGTTGCAGCCGTGACCGCAGTGGATGCATCGGCATAAACGGCCCTCGGTGCATACGCTGGATTTAGAACAAAAACCGATAAGAAAGAAAAAAGAAGTCCTATCTTTAAGTATCCGCGAAGTGTTTTCTTACTTTGATTCATCATTTACCCCCAATGCAGTTTTATTATTAATTTCCATTGTCAATTTCCCTAATCACGAAACCTCACCTAACGCCCGAAGCAACATTTCTGAAGATCGATAAATCTCATAAGCCAGTTCGATATCACTTGGAACAATGCCCTTTTTCTCGCGGAGATTATTGGCGGCTCGTTCCATTGCATCCACTAATAAGGGCGAAACAAATTCTCCACCGGACGCCATGAACTCATCGGCGGAATGAGAAAGTGCCAAATAAAACTCCATCTGTTTATCGACCTCCGAGTTCTTCTCTTTAACCGGAGAACTACTTGAAGATTGATCGTTCTGCTTT
Source organism: uncultured Bacteriovoracaceae bacterium (assembly GCA_964611175.1). GTDB lineage: Bacteria > Bdellovibrionota > UBA2394 > UBA2394 > UBA2394 > CAZSZT01. The sequence continues at coordinate 7,584 of CAZSZT010000040.1, read as the reverse complement.
TTCCCACTGCTCATTTCATTCTTGGTCCAGCTTTGAGCACTCATAATGACGGACGCTCCGACGATCGCCGCAACACTGAAGCCGACCTCGGTGTCATTTCCCGCACGAAGTTCGCCCATCCAAACGCCATTCACACCCATCGCGACGAAAAGCATTACACCTAAGAACACTCGATGAGCGTATCGATTTGATTCATACTTATTCACAGATTCCTCTTTTTTCCCAATCATCTGAGTCTATGACTCAGCTTTTGCCGCGGACCATACCGCATTTTGAAAAACCGTCAAGGGCTCTTGTGGCAACAATATCGCACCAAAAAGGGGGCGGCTCTGGGACATTCATGTCGCGGATGCCACCGCTTAGCCTCCAAATTCTTGAAGGTTGGCCTCGATCTGAACCTGTTCTTCACTTAAATCTTTAAAAAAATCGGTCGCCCATATTTGAAACGCTTCAAAGCTGTCATTCCAGTCTTTCTGAGCGCCCGCATATTGATCGTGATCCACGACATCAAAATCTTTCACGGTCGGAACCCCATAACCGCGCCTTGGTTTTGTCAACACCACCAACTGATTGAGCGCGTCCTTATTCCATTCGATCGTTTTAATCGCGGGGTCATTCGGTTGAGATTGCTCGGCAAAGCGCGTGAACTCGCGCACCTGATCCTTGATATTTTTTCGAACAAAATATCGTTCGAAGACTCGAAACTGTGCCCTCAACTTTCGAGCATCCAAACTTTCCATTCCGCCATCCTCATACGGTTGGAGCATCCCGCGGTAAAGGATCCCCCGGTCTTCGGCCCGTGATGTATTCATAAATTCACGAAAATCATTGTAAGAAAAATGATCCGGCGAAGCTTTCATCCAAGATTGAACTATTTTTTCATAGAGCCGGAATTTGGACGGAAAGTAAAAGCCACTTGCCTGGGCGGACTGGGCATCGTTGATTCGGTTCTTATCGATATAACCTCGACGATCGAGTTTATTCAAAAGATCGAATGGCTTAAGAACTTGCAGGTACTGAAAGGCCTCGTCGGAAATAATTCCCTGAAGAAGAGCCAAAGACTCATGGGTACAGTTGTTCGATAAAAAATAGTATCGTCCTTCGTATTCCCAAACCAGTTCCAAGACACGATAAACAAACATGGTCTTTTGCTCGTCCGTCAAATCGATCGGAAAGCTCATAAGATCTCTAAGCTCGTACTCGGTATATTCGGAAACAACAGAAGAGAAAGGGAAGAGAAAGGGCTTCGAAGGATACTTCCCGCTCAAGGCCTTTCCGCCATCCAATAAAATATCATCGGGATTGGCCCTAAAGCTTAAAACCATATGCTCGCTGATATCTTTGAGACAATCTTCATTCACAACGGCCCTCTCGGGGGAACAGATCACCATTCGAAACATGGCGTGCCCCCAACCAGCCCCCATGGAGTCTCCTTTATCCGCTATCAAAAGATGAATTTGATAAATGCGAGAAGGGTCAAGGTTCACTTTATAGAGTTGCGGAGAATCAATCATCGGATCCGTCAGAACTTCTGAGTAAAGTTCACATTCCGTGGCCCGGGTTTTCGGACCGATGTTCTCGGCGAAGAACTGGTTCAGAGCCGGCCGACGACAGGCAAATTCGGGATCCAAAAGATAGGCTGCCATATTCATCGCAAAAAAATCTTCAGGTGAATTCATTTCGCTGGGGTTTAACGACCGATTGCTCAAAACATTCGACTGAACTCGTTTCTTAAAAATAAGCCCACGATCCACCCAACCTGCAAGCCTTAAAAATTGCCTTCGATCCGAAAATTTAGGAATGATGTCAGACGAATACATATCACCGGACTCTCGTCTATAAGTCTCCCGATCAAAAATTCGAGCGATCGGCTCCATCAATGCAGCCTGCGCAAACGCGTACATCGATCGGAAGCGGCAATCTATTTTTCGAGAACCCTCCGGCCCATCCAAGATGTCCAATCTCAAACGAGAGTCCAGTTGAATCGTGTAAAGACCTTTTTTCTTTTTGTAACTGCTGTACGCAGACGGAAAGGATGTGGCTTGAGAGGTTTCATCACACGACGGAACCGGAATCCAAGATCTACTCTCCCCAAGAACAAATTCCACCTCAATGGGAACGCGAATCGTTCGTTTGATTTCTTCGGGAAGGAGCTTCTCGGTCTCATCCATAAACGAATGTAATTCCTGACGAGAGCCCGCATATTTCAACCGAAGGTCAAAGTCGCCATTCGTCCCTCCGATCACCTCAAATGAAGCGACAATCAAAAAATTTAATAAAGCTAAGAAAATCCCAAAAAATCGATGCACGTCAATCCCCCAATCAGAGGGGGAATATAGTCGAAAATTATATCCCGTCAATAGGGTGCAAATTATGTAATATTATCGATAAAGCTTTTCAATTTCTTCGCTCGGGACGGATGTCGAAGCTTGCGCAAAGCCTTAGCCTCAATTTGACGAATACGCTCCCGAGTGACCTCAAAATCTTGGCCGACTTCCTCTAAGGTGTGGTCTGATTTTTCGCCAATTCCAAAGCGCATGCGAAGAACCTTCTCTTCCCGTGGAGCCAAAGTCGCCAAAACCTTTCGCGTCTGAGCGGAAAGGTTGTAATTGACAACGGCTTCGGTCGGAGAAACAGCGTTGAGATCTTCGATAAAATCTCCCAGATGCGAATCTTCTTCTTCACCAATCGGCGTATCGAGAGATATCGGTTCCTTCGCAATTTTCAAAACTTTTCGGACCTTCGCCAGCGGCATTTCCATTTTTTCGGCGATTTCCTCAGGAGTCGGTTCACGCCCAAGTTCCTGAACCAAATGTCTAGAGGTTCGAATCAGCTTATTGATCGTTTCAATCATATGGACGGGTATCCGGATCGTACGAGCTTGATCGGCAATGGCCCGTGTAATGGCTTGCCGAATCCACCAGGTAGCATACGTTGAGAATTTATACCCCCGCCGATACTCAAATTTATCGACGGCCTTCATCAAACCGATATTACCCTCCTGAATGAGATCCAAAAACTGTAAGCCTCGATTTGTGTATTTCTTGGCGATACTGACCACCAAACGAAGGTTGGCCTCCACTAATTCGTTTTTCGCCCTTTCGGCTTTCAGCTCACCATTCTTAACAAGTTTATGAATGCGCTTAATTTCTTGCGCTTCCAAATGAACTTCATCTTCGATCATTTGGATTTTTCGAGCCGCTGCCTTGTAGGATTCGATCGCTCCGGCTAATTGATCAGCTTCCACTTTAAGCTTGGCCGCGATTTTCTTGGGATCTTCCTTTCCCTTGTCGAGAGTGACCACAAGGTCTTTAATTTCATCTTCTGAAAGACCGAGTTGTTTTTCAACCGCCGTTATTTGTTGTTGAGATTTTTCAACCCGACTGACGAGGTTTTTAAGTTTTGCCGAAATTTTGTTAATAAATTTTCGGTTGAGATCGATTTCCTTGAGGATTTCAAAGATATCGTCTCGAAGCTTTTCCATCCTCTTTTTGGCTTCTTCAACGACTTTTTTGGAGCCGGCTTTGGATTCCGTCCAAACTTCGGAAATTTCTCCGTATTTTCGCCGAGCTTTCGCGATAAGCTTAAGAACACGATCGCACTGACTGGACTCATTGAATTGAGCCTGTTCGGATTCATCATAACCTCGAATAACATCTCCAACCCGAATGGTCTTTCTCTTGAGACGATCTTCGAGATTAAGGATCTCTTTAATACCAAAATCCGATCTCAAAACAACGCTTAAGACTTCGCTTTCGCCTTCTTCAATTCGCTTGGCAATTTCCACTTCGCCATCGCGAGTCAAAAGGGAAACTTGGCCCATCTTTCGAAGATACATACGAATGGGATCGTTGCTTCGGCTGATCGAATCGTCTTCTTCCTCATCTTCTTCAAAAGTATGTTCTTCCGTCGCCGCCGCCTTCGTGGCTTTTGGTTTGAAGTCATTCGCCTCATCCACAACCTCAATATCCATTTCATCAAGCATCAGCATGACGTCATCGATTTCTTCTTCCGAGGTCATGTCCACGGGTAAAACATCGTTAACTTCTTCAAACGTCAGATAACCCTTTTCTTTTCCAAGATGGATCAACTGTTTAACTTCTTTAAGATCCTTTTGGCTTCGTCGTCCGCGAGTTTTTGGTGCCGGCGCTGCTTCAGTGGCAACTTTTTCAGTGCCTTCGGCTGATTTTTTCGGAGCCGCCTCTTCTTTAGCTTTTCCGGTTTTCTTCTTTTCTATTGTTTTTTGTGCCGCGCTTTTCTTCTTGGCGGCTTTAACAGAGACAGTCCTTTTTGCTTTCACTGGCTTTGTTGCTTGTTTTTTAGATGCGGTCTTTTTTGCTCGCTTTTGAACTTTCATTCAATTCACTTCCTCATGCTTGGGATTGAAATTCATTCACCTTTAATTTCACAAAACGCGTTAAACCTTGTTTCTCAGCCAAGAGTCCCCTTAGTTTATCTTCTTCGTTATTTTTCTCCGCTTGAATAATTGCTTTCTGAAGTCGCTCGCTTTCACGTTCAAAATAAGACTTTCGTAATCGAGAAAGCAGATCTCTCCAAAGATTTAAAACTTCCGTCGGCTCCATTTCCGTTCTGGGCTCAAGCGCCCATTCTCGAACAACGGCTTGCACCTCAGAATCCATCTCTTCCAACCAACTCATCTGGGCAATTGTTTTAAGGTCAAGATCGGTCTCAATGATCTTGAATAAGACCGAACCCCAAACGGTTGATGAAAGTAGGAAAGGTAGCGCATCCATAAGGCTTATGTCTAGGCCCTCCCCCCAGTGAATCAAAAACCGGACGATTTCTCGCTCCCAACGTCCAGGTTCGGATACGGATAAAGGCTTAATAGACGCACTTTTGGGGGGTTCCATGGGCTCGGCCCCTCGAAACAGGAGGTTTTCCGGCAATTCGAACCTCTTGGCAAGATCCTTTTTTAAGACAGCCTTTTGAAGATCGTCTGGCACCTGGTCTAAAGTTTCCACAAGATGTCGTAATTTCTTCCCCCGGGCGCCAGCTTCACGTTCGATTAAAACGGATTTTTGAACTAAATAATCGAGGGCCGGTGTCGACGCATCAAAAGCCTTCTTGAGGTGAGATTTTTTATCTTCGGCGGACATTTCCGCAGAATGCAGAAAGGCATCGGGATCTTTTGAATGAGGCAAAACAACGACTTTAGATTCCATTCCTTCCTTCAAAAAATTTCCAAGATTTTTTTGAGTCGCCATTAAGCCCGCCTGATCGGCATCATAGAGAGAAATGATCCGACTGCTCCAACGCTTGAGACTTCGAATTTGATCCCCTGTCAGAGCCGTTCCCATCGAACCGATCGCATTCGTCACACCATATTCGTGAAGAGCAATGACATCGAAGTAGCCTTCCACTAAAACCGCATAACCCTTTTTAAGAATATGAGCCGATGCGAGATGAACGCCATAAAACTGTCGCCCTTTATCAAAATGCGATGAGTTCGGAGAATTAATGTATTTAGGGAGATCTTCGCCAAGGGTTCTTCCCCCGAAACCGCGGGTTCTTGATTTTTCATCCATCAGCGGAAAAATAAGACGCCCCTGGAAACGATCGATGAAGTCACCTGATTTCGTACGTCCAATAATCCCCAGCCCTGCGGCCACTTCTAACGACAAATGTTTCGACCGAAGATACTCCACAACCGAAGTCGATTTTCCGAGATGAGCCCCGAGCCGAAAACCCTCCACGGAATTTGATTGAATTTGTCGAGATTTAAGGTAGTCGCGAAAGACCTTTCCCTCTCGAGATTGAAGATTTTCCTGAAAAAACCTGGCCGTAAACTCCAAAATTTGAAAACCCTCTTCGTGGCGAGGATCGGAACGCTGAGATTGAATCTGAATTCCTACCTTTTTAGCGAGTTCTTCCAGCGCCATTCCAAAATCCCAGCGATAGTAAAGTTGCACGAATTTAAAGACATCTCCACCCGCCTTACACCCGAAGCAATGAAAAAACTGACGGGCGGCACTCACCGAAAAGGACGGACTTTTTTCAGTGTGGAAAGGGCAAATTCCAAAATAATTAGCACCCGACTTTTTAAGCGGAACAACTTCTCCAATGATTTGTACAATGTCAACAGCCTGCCGAACAGCGTCGACAACATCGGAATTTCTCAAAATGCCCCCTCAACGTTACCTGTGTAAAGGTCTAGGGTAACGTAGCCTTGACCAAGTCGGTAACGACCTTCGCGTCGGCCCGACCTACAATTTTCGGTTTCAACTCCTTCATCACTTTGCCGAGATCCTTCATGGAAACGGCCCCTGTTGCTTGAATCGCTTCTTGAATCAATATCCTCACTTCGGATTCTTCGAGTGGTGCCGGAAGAAAAGACGTTAAGACTTCAATTTCCCGCTTTTCCTTTGCCGCCTGCTCCGGTCGATCGAATTTCTCGTATTGTTCGACAGCTTCCTTGCGCTGTTTGATCATCGACTGAAAAATCCCAATGGCTTCTTCAGGAGTTACATCCGCCTGGTTCTTTTCCACATGCTTATATTTCAATGCCGATTTCATCGCGCGCAAACAATCAAGCTTGACCTGATCTTTACCCCGAAGCGCCCCTTTCATTTCAGAAGCAATTTTCTCTTCAAAAGGTAACATCAGCCCGGATAACGCTTCGTTCGCTGAGAACGTTTGACAGCGGCAATCGCTTTACGTTTTCGCTTAACAGATGGTTTTTCGTAATATTCACGCTTTCGCAACTCGGTTAAAACTCCCGACTTTTCAACCATTTTTTTAAATCGCTTAAGAGCGCCCTCAAAGGACTCATTATCTCGTATTCGTATGGACGTCATGACCACAAACTCTAGGTGCTAGGTCCAGGGGCAGTCAAACGCTTTGATTTGAGATTTTATTCACTCAAACGCGTACGACAAACCGCCTCATGGGTCATAAAACCCTCTTGTTTCGAAAGTTCCATGGAGTCCGGACACAAACGTTCTAAAACTTCCTTGCTCAGCTCGACTACTGTAAATCGCCTCATAAAGGACTCTGGAGACATCGAAAGTCCGTAAGAGGACGCTCCCAGGGTTGGGACCAGACCCGAGGGCCCTCCTACTAAATCCCTAAAGACGGATGGCGTATAATGACCCATCAAAACACTGCCACAAGCTTTAATCTTGGCGACACAATCCAGGGCATGCGGAATGGGAAGGCAAACAACCCCAGGGGCCAGCTGATTCACCATGGAAATCGCTTCGTCCATATTCTTAACTAAAAAGAAAGAAGTGCCACGTTCCATACATCTTTGAATCATCGGTCGAGTCGTTTCATCCGAAAGATTGCCAACACAAGAAACAAGCGAATGAACAAGGGCTTCGATCCACTTTTCATCCGTATGAAAAACAAAAATTGAGGCCTCTGGGTCCCGATCGGCCCGTCCAATAATATCCGCCGCCACATTCTCTGGCGAGCTGGTCTTGTCACAGAGAAAGACGGTTTCCGAAGGACCCGTAAAGCCATCCGTTCCAACATAACCAGAGAGTTTCAATTTAGCGACCGTCGTTCTCTTGCCCCCCGAACCCACAATTTTTTCGACGGGCTTGGATTTTCGAGTTCCAAAGG